>JACQEH010000150.1 GCA_016200675.1 Chloroflexota bacterium
CTTGTAGACCCGGCCCCTGGGCATCGTGTAGGCCGCCCCGAAGCGCGCCCCGATGACCTCGCGCGCCTCCCCCATCGCCACCCCGGCCATCGCCGTCGAGTCCGTCCGCATGTAGGTGATGAGGCCGACGTGGCCGTCCGGCGTGTCGGCGCCCTCGTACAGCCGCTGGGCGATGGACATCGTCCGCTTGGGGCTGAAGCCGAGCTTCCGGCTCGCCTCCTGCTGGAGGGTCGAGGTCGTGAAGGGCGGCGCCGGGCTGCGCTGCTGGGTCCGTGTCCCGACGCTGGTGACGGTGAAGGTCCGGCCCCGGATGGCGGCCGCGTGACCCGTGGCCGCGGCCTCGTCGACGACGTCGGTGGGCCGCCCGTCGATGCGCACGACGTCGGCCCCGAAGGACTCCCCGGTCAACGTCGCGAGGATCGCCCGGAGGGTCCAGTACTCGCGGGCCGTGAAGGCCGCGATCTCCCGTTCCCGCTCGACGACGAGCCGGACGGCCACCGACTGGACGCGTCCCGCCGAGAGGCCGCCGCGGATCTTCCGGGAGATGAGCGGGCTGAGGGTGTAGCCCACCAGCCGGTCGACGATTCGACGCGTCTGCTGGGCGTCGACGAGGTCGCTGTCGATGGCGCGCGGATGCTTGAAGGCCTCGCGGATCGCCCCTTCCGTGATCTCCGAGAACGTCACCCGGCGCGTCTTTGCGTCGGGCACGTTGGCGGCTTCGGCGACATGCCACGCGATCGCCTCGCCCTCCCGGTCGAGGTCCGTGGCGAGGTAGACGATGTCGGCGCCCTTCGCCGCCCGTTCGATCGCCTCGACCTGCTTGCGCCGATCGTCGGCGATGACGTAGTCGGGCGTGAAGCCGTTGTCGACGTCGACGCCGAACTTGCCCTTGCCGGGGTTCTCGGGCAGGTCTCGGACGTGCCCATAGGACGCCAGGACGCGGTAATCGTCGCCGAGGTAGCGCTCGATCGTTCGCGCCTTGGCCGGCGACTCCACGATCACCAGGTGCTTCGGCATCGCCGGGAGTATAGCCACCGACGTTCCGCCGACCGTTCGCCGGAGATCACCCGGTGCTTGGCGGCGGCTTACGCGTCCCGGATCCGGCGCAGGAAGTCCTCGTCGATCTCGAGGTCCTCGTCGTCGGCCGGGACCGTCTCGGCGACGGCCTCCGCGCCCATGCCGACCGGGGGCGCCTGCTCCTGCCGATCACCCGGGATCTCGATGAAGCGGACGTTGAGGTACGGGAAGTAGAAGGTCGAGTCGCTCCGGTCGATGAAGATCGGCTTGCGGCCGTCGAGCATCCTGACGTTCGTGCAGACGAGCCCGTTGTCCGCCGGCTTCGGCATCTCCAGGAGGTCCACGAGGACCGGCTGCTCGTTGAGGAGGTGGACGACGACGCGCGGGATCATGTCTCCGCTGCTCAGAGCGGGTGGTAGAAGTCGACCACGAGGCGGAGCCTGGAGCCCGACACCCAGACGCCGATCCCGACCCGGTCGTACTTGGCGTTCATGAGGTTCACGTAGTGGCCGCCGTTATAGGGCCCCTCGCTCTGGAAGAAGAGGTGCGTGCTCAGGACGGCCTTGTAGGGGTCTCCGCCCTGGCAGCCGAGGTTCTCGGCCCAGATGTAGCTGGGAAAGCCGGCGGCCCGGAGGCGATCCGCCGGCGTGCTGGTGTAGAAGTGCGAGCAGACGTTGGCGAGCACCAGCTTCTCCGCGTAGGGCCGGGACACGTTCGCCGTGATCCCGGGGTCCTGCCACAGCGGCGAGACGGCTCGGCTGCCGTAGCCGGAGCAGGCGCCGGAGCTCGAGACCACGCCACCGGTCCTGGTGCAGTTCATGAGCTCGAGGTAGTAGGCCTCGACGGCCGCCCAGGTGCTGCCGCCGATGCTGGCGACGCTGCCACCGCTCGACTTGGTGGTGGTCCGCGGTGCGGGAACGGCCTTGGCCGCGGTGGTGAAGGTGGCCGAGACGGCCGCCGGCAGGGCCACTCCGTCGCGGGACGTGGCGCCGGTCCCCACGCCCAGGACAACCGTCTGGGCATAGCCGAGGGCGCTCGATGGGTTGAAGACGAGGACCCTGTCGTCCTCGGCCCAGCTGAAGGTGCCGGTGATCGGGGCGCCGGCCTGGGTCGCCGTCCAGGCGGCTTCGGTCGACGGACGATCCATCGGCTGGGTGAAGCGGACGGACAGATTCTGGCTCCAGGTCACGCCCGTGGCACCGTCCACCGGCCGGAATCGGATGACGGCGGGCGCGCTCGGGGTCTGCAGCGAGGCGGGCTTGCTCACGATCGCGAGCCCGTCCACGTCGCGAGCGGCGTCGGCCAGGGCCACCGTGTACGTGGTGCCCGGGTCGAGGCCGGCGTCGGGTACGAATTCGAACGACGGTGCCTCGGGCTTGGAGTCCACCGCCGGCGCGAGGTGTCCGGGGAGCTTCGGGCTCACGGTCACGGCGATCGTGGTCTCGTCCACGGGCGCGCTGAAGGCGATCCGGATGCTGGCGCCCGGCCCTTGCGCCGATCGTGCCGCCAACGCCGCGCTGATCGTCGCGGTGGTGGGTCCCCGGGTCAGGAACGCCGCCCGGATCCGGCGGGCCAGCGGCCGCCCGTCCGCCCCGAGCGCGCCTGCCTCGACCGTGATGGTGTGGAGGGTCCCGATGGCCCACGCCCCGACGGGCCGGACCGTCAGGCGGGTCATGGTCTGGTCCCAGGCGAACGACGTCGCGGTCGCCGGATCGACGGTCAGGAGCGCTTCGACCGAGGCGCCGTTCATGGCGCTCGGGAAGGTCACCACGATCGGTGCCCGGGGCGACTCGCCCGTCTCGATGGCCGTCGTGAACTCGGAGGCCGCGACGTTCGACCCGCGGGTCGGCGGGGTACCCGTCGCCGGGGTCGGGCGATTTGACACCGACGCGACGGCGGCCACCAGGGCCACGATGACGACGGCGACGGGGAGGCGTCTACCCATCCGCCGGGCGACGGTTCCGGCGTAGATCGGGACGAGGATTGGGACCGCAAGGGCGGCCGCGAAAACATTCCGCAATAGGGACAGTCTCCTGGCTCGTTCGCTGGGACGGCGGCATCGTGGGGCTGTCGGCCGCTGGCGGTGCGGTCGGCGGCAGGATACCACGGGAATGTCGGCGGTCCGGGTCGGCGGCCGGTCGCGCGGCCGGGCCCGACGACCTGCCGAGCAGAGGACCCGAGGGCGCGACCCGGCCGGGCTCACGCCGCCGGACTCACGCCGCCGGGTTCGGCCGGGCTCACGCCGCTCGCTCGGCCGGGCTCACGCCGCCGGGCTCACGCCGCCGGCTCGGCCGCCTTCGCCGCCGATGCGACCGCTCCGGAGGGTACGCGGTAGCGACCGTACCCCTCCTCGACGAGGCCCCGGTCCTCGAGCCCGGTCAACCCGCCGAGGACGGCCGCGACCGGCAGGCCGGTCGTCGCCACGAGCTCGTCCACGGTCGCGGCGCCACGGTCGAGCGCCCCGAGGAGGCGCGCCTCGCGGGGCGGCAGGTCCAGGGTGACGCTGGCCAGCGACGGCCGCTGGGCCGGCCCGAGGTGCGGCTGGAGGGCCCCCGCGGGCCGGGACCCCTGCCCGCTTGCCGCGAGGCCCTCGGCGTTCGTCGGGTCCACGCCGCGGCCGGGACGCGGTGGGAAGGCCGCCAATCCGTCGAGCCCGAGGTCCTCCAGCAGCTGGGGCACGAGGGTGTGGGCGGCCCGCAGCCATTCCCAGGGGCGCGTCAGGAAGGCCCGGTCCGGGCGGGCTGGCCTGGTGGCCAGCGTGGCCTCCTGGACGTTCCGCGCCACGAGTCCGGTTTCCCAGCGGCTGTGGA
>JACQEH010000151.1 GCA_016200675.1 Chloroflexota bacterium
GTCGATCGCGTCCCGTCCCTCCTGCCCGTACCTGACCGGCGCGAGCCGGGCCTGGGTCGCCTCCGGCCCCTCGGCCGACCATCGCTGTGATGCCGTCGCTCCCGCAGCCATGCTGTCGCCCGAGAAGCAGCGCCGGCTGTGCCTGACCGAAACCCACGTCACGTGCGCGACGTATCTTGCCGCCCTCGCGGCCCGTGAGGAGCGCGGGCTCGGCTCCGCGGACCCCACGCCCGGGTGGGGATGGGTCCGGACGACCCCGGTCGTCGATGGTTCCATCGGCATCGGGTCGTCGATCGCGGCCCTGGTCACGGAGCGCCGGGGCTGGCAGGTCATTCCGGCCATCGCGCTCGTGGGCGCCCTCGCGGCACTCGGACTGTCGAACCTGGGGTCGGGGACCCCGACGACGACGGGCAGGCCGACGGGCACGAACGGGGCGGTGACGAGCCCGGCGACATCGCCGCGGCCGAGCTCGAGCTCCATGGGGAGTCCGTCGCCCGCACCATCGGTCCCTCCGATCGAGACGCCCGGACCGACCGCTCCGCCGACCGCCACGCCAGGCCCGACACCGGCCGCCAGCCCGGCGCCGACCGTTCGAACCACCTACACGGTCAAGTCCGGCGACACGCTCTACGGCATCGCGAATCAGTTCGGGGTAAGCGTCAGCGCGCTCAAGTCGCTCAATGGGCTGACATCCAACACGCTTCACGTCGGCCAGGTCGTGAAGATCCCATGACAGCGCATCAGTGCGTCGCGGCCACGTTCAGCGCTGGCAGCCTCGGCACCAGGACGTCGCCTCGCTGCGCGACGAGACCTCGCTGATCCGCGTCCCGCACCTCGGGCAGGGCGTGCCGCCTTTCAGGTGGACGGCCAGGAAGTCGCGAACCTCGGTCTCGAACTTCGGCGGGACGCGCGCCCGCAGCATGTCGCTCGCGCGGGCGAGCGTCTGGCGCATCGCCGCGTAGAGCTCGTCGACCTCCTCGGGCGCCAGGGACGATCGCTTCCGGAACGGGTTGAGGCGGGCTGCGTGGAGGATCTCGTCGCTGTAGGCATTCCCGATGCCGGCGACGAATGCCTGGTTGCGGAGGAGCGGCTTCAGCTCGCCCGGGTGGCGCCGGATCCGGTCTCGCCAGACCTCGAGGGTGAGGGCCGGGTCGTCGGCGTCGGGGCCCTGCTCCTCGGTGGCGCCCCCCGGTCCGTCATACCCGGGGATTGCCCGCTCCTGGCCGGCCGGCAACAGGTAGACCTTGCCCATCTGCGTCGGATCCCGATAGCGCACCTCGACCGCGGCATCGTTCGGCGGCATCCACGCCGCGCCCCGGGTCCACCGGGCGGTCCGGTCCGGAGCTCGGCCCCTGGGCCCGAAGGCGAGGACGACGGCCGTGCGGGTGGGCACCGGCCGGCTGGGTTCGGCCAGCTGGAACCGTCCGGTCAGCATCGCGTTCACGGCGATGGCGTCGCGGTCCAACTGGAAGCGCAGGAACTTGCCGCGCCGCACGAGGGCGACGAGTCGCTGTCCGACCATCGCCTCCAGCTCGGCCGGCGTCCCACGGACCGCCAGGGGCCCGGGAGCTCGCGCCCGGATCAGCGGCCGGCCCCGGAGCGCGGCATCGAAGGCTTCGGAAACCACGATCAGGTCGGGGAGCTCAGGCACGGTCGTCGCGATTGTAGCCACGGAGACCCGTGTGCTAGACTCCCGTGGCCCTCCGGGCAGGACAGTTGAAGAGCAACGATCAACCCGATTCGATGTCGAAGGAGCGGACCGCGGCGAGTCATCCACGGACCACTTGATCGCAGAGGTACGGCTTGAGCGCTGCTCGAGCCGTTTCTGATTCTGGTGGGACTTTGGACTGCAGGAGTTGATCGAATTGACCGAAGAAGAGCAGGGCGGGACGATGCCGCCGGCCGAGGCGATTGCCGAGGCCCCGGCGCCCGAACAGACCGACCCGGCGCCCGACGCCGTGGACGATCCCGCCGAGACCGCCGTCGCGGATGCGCCGGCCGTGATTGACGAGGCCGGCACCGCTGACGCGGTCGCTCCGACCGACGCGGTCGCAAACGCGCCAGCCGCGGTGGTCGATCCGACGCCCGAAGCCGCGCCCGCGGACGCTCCCGCCGTCGACGAGGTCGCAGCGGCCGCGTCCGCTCCGTTCGTCGAGGACGCCCCGGCAGCGACCGACGGCGAATCTGCTCCGGAGCCGGTCGAGGCACCGCCCGCGGAGCCCGAGGCCGAGCTCACGCCCGTGGCCGAGGACGAGCTCACGCCCGTGGCCGAGGACGAGATGGCCCACGCGCCGGCTGCGGCGCCCGCGCCGTCCCGCCGCCCGGGCCCCGAGCCGACCACGATGGAAGAGCTCCTTGCCGAGCAGGACGCCGACATCAAGAGCTTCAAGCACGGCGACGTCGTCGAAGGGACCGTCGTCCGGATCGACAAGGACGAGATCCTCGTCGACATCGGGGCCAAGAGCGAAGGCGTCGTCAGCAACCGCGAGCTCTTCGGGCGTCACGGCGAATCCCAGCCTGCGCTCGCGATCGGCGACGTCGTGCTCGTCTACGTCCTGCAGCCGGAGTCGCCCGAGGGCCACGTGGTCCTCTCCCTCCGCCGGGCCGGCCTCGAGCGCAAGTGGCGTGCGATGCAGGAGCAGCTCGAGGCGGGCGTCATCATCGAGGCCCCGGTCATCGACCACAACAAGGGCGGCCTCATCGTCGACTGCGGCATCCGCGGCTTCGTCCCGATCAGCCAGATCGTGGACTTCCCGCGCCGGCCCCAGAACGACCAGCCGCGCGACGCGGCCCAGGAGATCGCCGAGAAGCTGATGCCGTTCGTCGGCCGCAAGCTTCGGCTGAAGATCCTCGAGGTCAATCGCAAGGCCAATCGCCTGATCCTGTCGGAGAAGGTGGCCCTCTACGAGGAGCGGCGCGAGAAGCGCGACGAGCTCTTCAGCAGCCTCCAGGTCGGCCAGAAGGTCACGGGCACCGTGCGGAGCATCGCCCCGTTCGGCGTCTTCATCGATCTCGGCGGCATCGACGGCCTCGTCCACAAGAGCGAGCTCTCGTGGAACAAGGTCAACAACCCCGAAGCCGGCTACCGCGTCGGCGAGGAGGTCGAGGCCGAGGTCATCGACATCAACCACGAGCGTGGCCGGATCAGCCTCTCGATCCGCCGCCTGCAGCCGGATCCGTGGCACTCCACGGTCGCGGACTTCAAGGTCGGCGACATCATCGACGGGACCGTCACCAAGCTGGTCAACTTCGGCGCCTTCGTCCGCGTCCGGGATGGCCTCGAGGGCCTGATCCACATCAGCGAGCTGAGCCATCAGCGGGTCGCCCACCCGGGCGATGTCGTCCACGAGGGCCAGAACCTCAAGCTGAAGATCATCAGCCTCGACTCCGAGCGGCACCGCCTCGGCCTCAGCCTCAAGCAGGCCGAGGAGCCGCCGGCCCGGCCGATGCCGGAACCGGGTGCCGCACCGATGGCGGCCCCGAGCCCGCGACCCGAGCGTCGGCCGCGCCCGGACCGGGAGCGGGAGCGTGGCTACTCGGCCTCGGATGCCGTCCAGGAGCCCGAGGGCGGGATCGACACCACCCTGGCCGCGGCCTTCGCGGGCGTCCGCGAGCAGCTGGCAGCGGCGGAGCTCGTCGACGCCGAACCGGCAGCCGAGAGCGAAGCGGAGGCGGCCGGCGCCGCTCCCGAGGTCGAGCCCGCAGCGGTCGAGCCCGCGCCGGAACCCGAGCCCGTCGTCGAACCCGAGCCCGAGCCCGAGCCGGCAGTCGCGGCGATCGAGTCCGCGCCGGAACCCGAGCCCGAGCCCGAGCCGGCAGTCGCGGCGATCGAGCCGGAGCCGGTCGTCGAGCCCGAGCCCGAGCCCGTCGTCGAGCCCGAGCCGCAGCCGGAGCCCGCCCTCGAAACCGCTGCCGACGTGGCCGCGCCTGCCGATGACGTGGCCATGGCGAGGGAGAGCGACGCCGTCCCGGCCGAGCCGGTCGCGGTGGGCGCCCCGACCGCGGACGGTGCCGACGCCGAGGAACCTGCCGACGGGGAGAAGGCCGCGCCGGCCTGACCTCCCATGCCCGACGCCCCGACCTCGCCGGGGAGGTTCGGACCCCATCCGGATCCGGGTCGACACCGCGCGCCGCCGTGCGTCCGTGCCGCTGAACGCCGTTCGACACGTGCTGGCCCGCACGGGGGCGCGTGCTAGGATGGCTGGGCGCCGACGTGCGCAGAAGGGGACAGGCGTTCGAAACCGATGGAGCGCTTCGACAAGTTCACGGATCGCGCGCGCAAGGTCCTGACCCTCGCCCAGGACGAAGCGCAGCGGTTCAACCACAACTACATCGGGACCGAACACCTCCTTCTCGGACTCGTTCGCGAAGGCGAGGGCGTGGCAGCCCGCGTCCTCGAGAACATGAACGTGGAGCTGGCCAAGGTCCGGACGGCCGTCGAGTTCATCATCGGTCGCGGCGACCGCCCGGTCGTCGGTGAGGTCGGGCTCACCCCTCGCGCCAAGCGCGTCATCGAGCTCGCCATCGACGAGGCCCGCCGCCTCGGCCACAACTACATCGGCACCGAGCATCTCCTCCTGGGCCTGGTCCGGGAAGGCGAGGGCATCGCCGCCGGCGTCCTCGAGTCGCTGGGCGTCAACCTCGACAAGGTCCGCCACGAGGTCATCCGCGTCCTCTCGCAGTCATCCTCGGTCGGTCCGGCCCAGGAGACGAAACGATCGTCCAAGACGCCGACCGTGGACGCGCTCGGGATCAACCTCACCGACGCCGCCCGGGCGGGCAAGCTGGACCCGGTCATCGGGCGCGAGAAGGAGATCGAGCGGGTCATCCAGATCCTCGGCCGGAAGACCAAGAACAATCCTGCGCTGATCGGCGAGCCGGGTGTCGGCAAGACCGCCATCGCCGAGGGTCTGGCCCATCGGATCGTGGCCGGCGACGTGCCCGACATCCTCCTCAACAAGCGGGTCCTGACCCTCGACATCGGGTCGCTCGTGGCTGGGACGAAGTACCGCGGCGAGTTCGAGGAGCGCCTCAAGAAGATCATCGAGGAGCTCCGCAACACCAACGACGCGGTCCTCTTCATCGACGAGCTCCATACCCTCGTGGGAGCGGGCGCGGCGGAGGGCGCGATCGACGCGGCCAACATCCTCAAGCCGCCCCTTGCTCGTGGCGAGCTCCAGTGCATCGGGGCCACGACGCTCGACGAGTACCGCAAGTACATCGAGCGCGACGCCGCCCTCGAGCGCCGCTTCCAGCCCGTCATGGTCGACGAGCCGACGATGGAGCAGGCGATCGACATCCTCATGGGCATCCGGGAGCGCTACGAACAGCACCATAAGGTCACGATCACCGACGACGCAGTGAAGGCGGCGGTCGACCTCTCGATCCGCTACATCACCGATCGCCACCTCCCGGACAAGGCCATCGACCTCATCGACGAGGCCTCGAGCCGCGTCCGCCTCCGCCACGCCTCGGCCCCGCCGCCCCTGCGCGAGGCGCAGCGCGAGCTTGAGCGGGTGACGAAAGAGAAGGACGCCGCGATCAACGCCCAGGAGTACGAATCCGCGGCCAAGCTCCGCGAATCGGAATCCGAGGTCCGCGAGCGCGTCGACGGGCTGCGCGAGACGTGGCAGGCGTCGGTGGCCGGCGAGGCGCCGACCGTCGACGAGGAGGAGATCGCCCAGATCGTCGCCATGTGGACGGGCATTGGAGGATGCTCTCCACAAGCGGGTCATCGGCCAGCAGGAGGCGATCGACATCGTCGCCAAGGCGGTTCGCCGCGCCCGGGCCGGCCTCAAGGACCCCAAGCGGCCGATCGGCTCGTTCATCTTCCTCGGCCCGACCGGCGTCGGGAAGACCGAGCTCGCCAAGGCGCTCGCCGAGTTCATGTTCGGTAGCGAGGACTCGCTCATCAAGATCGACATGAGCGAGTTCATGGAGCGCCACAACGTCAGCCGCCTCGTGGGGGCCCCTCCCGGCTACGTCGGCTTCGACGAGGGCGGCCAGCTGACCGAGGCCGTCCGCCGCAAGAACTACGCCGTGGTGCTCCTCGACGAGGTCGAGAAGGCCCATCCCGAGGTCTTCAACATCCTCCTCCAGATCCTGGAGGACGGCCAGCTCACGGACGCCAAGGGACGCCGGGTCGACTTCCGGAACTGCATCATCATCATGACCTCGAACCTGGGTGCCCGGCAGCTCCAGACCGGCTCCTCGCTCGGCTTCCGGGCGGTCGACGACACCGACGAGGCGCGGGCCAGGAACTCCTACGAGATCATGCGCGAGAAGGTCCAGGCCGAGCTCAAGACGAACTTCCGGCCCGAGTTCCTCAACCGCATCGACGCGACCGTCGTCTTCCGGTCGCTGACGGTCGAGGAGATCCGCGAGATCGTCGACCTTATGCTCCAGCGCGTGCGCGAGCAGCTGAAGGCGCAGGACATGAAGCTCGAGGTGAGCCAGGAGGCGAAGGACCACCTCATCAAGCTCGGCTGGGACCCGGCCTACGGGGCTCGGCCGCTGCGTCGCGTGATCCAGAACCTCATCGAGGACGTCCTCGCGGAGCACCTCCTGCTCGGGCGCTACGAGCCCGGCACCACGATCGTGGTCGACCGCGGGGAGGAGTCCGTGCTGGATATCCACGCCTCGGAGCCCAAGACGCCCGTCGAAGTCTCCTAGGCCGCCCGTGGCACGGGCGACCAGCCGCTATGTCTGCCAGACGTGCGGCGAGGCGTTCCTCCGCTGGGAGGGCCAGTGCCGCACCTGCGGTGCCTGGAATTCGCTCGTCGAGACCGTGATCCACACTCCGTCGCGCCCGGGTCGCGCGGCCCCGAGCCGGCCGCGGGACGGGGCCGCGGTCGCGGTGTCACTCGCCTCCGTGAGCGACCCCGAGGTCGACCGGATGGCGGTCGGGATCGGCGAGCTCGATCGCGTCCTGGGCGGCGGGCTGGTGCCCGGATCGCTCGTGCTCGTCGGCGGCGAGCCGGGCGTCGGCAAGTCGACCCTGCTCCTCCAGGCTGCCGCCGGCGTCGCCGCCGGTGGTCCCGTCGCCCGGCCGGTGCTGTACGTCACGGGCGAGGAGAGCGCGGCCCAGGTCCGGCTTCGGGCCGGCCGGCTTGGCGTCGCCGCCGGCGCGGCCGGGACCTCGATCGCG
>JACQEH010000147.1 GCA_016200675.1 Chloroflexota bacterium
AGTGGTCGAAGCGCCTTTCAAACCGGACGCTCGGCTGGTTCACCGGCTGGATCTACTTCTGGGCCCAGGTGGTGACGGTCACCGCGGTCGCGGTCATCGTGGCCTTCGTCATCGACGGCATCCACGGCCCGATGGCCGACGGCTCGGCCTTCCTCGATTCGAAGGATCCGACCGGCCTGACCACGATGTTCACGTTCGTCTCGATCATGACGCTCGTGATCACGACCCTGATCAACGCCTTCGGCGTGCGGCTCCTGTCCATCCTGAACAACCTCGGCGTCGCGACCGAGATCATCGGGATGTTCTTCTTCGCCCTCATCCTGCTGTTCTTTGCCAACCACCAGTCGCCATCGGTGCTGTTCGACACGGGCGGCGCGGAGGCGGCCACCGGCGGCAGCTACCTGCCGGCCTTCCTCCTGGGCATGTTCATGGCCCTCTTCATCGTCTACGGCTTCGACACCGCGGGGACGTTCGGCGAGGAGACCATCGACGCGAGCCGCCAGGCGCCGCGCGGCGTCCTCGCCTCGATCCTGATCTCGGGAGTCGTGGGGGCGGTCTTCATCCTCGCCGTGATCCTTGCCACCCCGAGCGTCGCGGACACGATGAAGGAGGGGCAGGCGGGCGGCTTCCCGATCGCCACGATCATCACGGGCGCCCTCACGACCGAGCTCGTCGCCGGGATCACCCTCGGCGAGGTCTACCTCTTCGTGATCCTCGCTTCGGTCTTCGTCTGCACGCTGGCCATCCAGGGGGCGGCCACGCGGATGATGTTCTCCATGAGCCGTGACCGGCACCTGCCGCTCGGCTCTCTGTGGGGCACCGTCAACAAGTCCTTCAAGACGCCCGCCAATGCGGCCATCGCGGTCGGCGTCCTCGCCGCCCTCCCGATCCTCGTCATCGGGCCCCTCGGCGGGTTCTTCATGTCGATCGCCGCGACCGGCCTGATCTACCTCAGCTACTTCCTGTGCAACCTCGGCGTCCTGATCGCGCGGACCCGGGGCTGGCCCCACAAGCCGGCCTGGTTCAACCTCGGGCGGTGGGGCATGCTGGTGAACGTCCTCGCCCTCGTCTGGGGCGGGGCGATGATCGTCAACATTGGCATCTGGCAGGACAAGGGCCTCTTCGGCGAGTTCGGCGGCGATGGTCGCGGATTCACCAACCCGGCCTTCTCGGCCTTCTTCACGCCGTTCGGCAACAAGTACGACAACCTGCCGCCCTGGCCGACCTTCGAGACGATCGTGGCGGTCATCCTCCTCTTCGGTGCCCTCTACTACGTCCTCCAGGTCCGCGGCCGGGCCGCGGACGTGGAAGCCGACTCGGCGACCGGCGAGGCCGTCATCGGCTAGCGACATCGGGCGTCCCGGGCCGGGAGATCGGCGCGTCGGTCTCCCGGCACCACCCTCCGTTCGACGCGACGAGCAGGCGGCGCGGCGGCTTCGGCCCGTCGCGCCGTCGTGGTTCGGGCATGATGCGAAGCGTGATGACGTCCCGGGCCTGCGCCTGGAGGAACCGGCCACGATGACCAGCCCCGCGATCGACGACGAGCTGCGCGGCGACCTCCGCGAGCACCTGACACGGGCCATGCAGCGCGTTCCCGAGCTCGCCGGTCGAACGCTGACCTTCACCGCCCTCTCGGGCGGGATCACGAACCGCAACTTCCTCGTCGTCGCCGAGGGTGCGAGGGAGCGCCACGTCATCCGGCTGGCCGGCAACGACACGCACCTCCTGGGGATCTCCCGCGAGGTCGAGCACGCCGCCACGGTGGCGGCGGCGGGCGTGGGCGTCGGACCCGAGGTGGTGGCCTTCATCCGGCCCGAGGGCTACCTCGTGACGCGCTTCATCGTCGGCGAGCCGGTCTCCGACGCCGCTGTCCACCAGGCGGCCACGATCCGGCGCGTCGCCGACTCGATCCGGCGCGTCCACGACGGGCCGGCGATCCCGGGACTCTTCGTGCCCTTCCGGATCGTGGAGGCCTACCGGGCCCTGGCGATGGCCCGAGGCGTGCCGATCCCGCCCGAATACGAGCTCGCCCTCGCCATCGCCCGGCGGATCGAGCTGGCCTGCCTCGAGAACCCGGTCGAGCTGCGGCCCTGCCACAACGACCTCCTGAACGCCAACTTCATCGACGACGGCGCGCGAATCCGGATCGTCGACTGGGAGTACGCGGGGATGGGCGACCCCTTCTTCGACCTCGGCAACTTCTCGGTCAACCACGGCCTGTCACCCGCCGAGGACGCCGTCCTCCTGGAGGCCTACGAGGGCGGGGCCCGGCCGTCGCGCGCGGCACGCCTCCAGCTCATGCGCATCGTCTCCGACTTCCGGGAGGCGATGTGGGCCGTCCTCCAACAGGGCATCAGCACCCTGGAGGTCGACTTCGTGGCCTACGCCGCCGAGCACTTCGATCGGCTGCTCGCGAACGCGTCGACGCCGGCCTTCGAGCGCGCCCTCCGCGACGCCGCCGACGGCTGACATCGGCCCACATCGGCTCGCCCGGCTCGATACCCTTTGGCGGTCGGCGACCAGCGGGCGGGCGGACGCCCGGGTCCTGAGTGTTCGAGGAGGACGCACGCATCGTGGAGCACGCCCGGGCGGTGATCGTCGGCGGCGGCGTCGGCGGCACGTCGATCGCCTACCACCTGGCCGAGCTCGGCTGGACGGACATCGTCCTCGTCGACCGGGCCGAGCTGACATCCGGCTCCACGTTCCACAGCGCGGGCCTCGTGGGGCAGCTCCGCTCGAGCGTGACCCTGACCCGGATGATGATGTACGGAGCTGCCCTGTACCGCCGCCTGACCGAGGAGACGGGAGTCGACGTGAGCTGGCACGAGGTCGGCTCGCTGCGCCTGGCGTCCACGAAGGAACGCTACGAGGAGCTCCAGCGCCAGGCCGGCTGGGCGAAGACGTTCGGGCTGCCCCTCGAGCTGATCTCGGCGCAGGAGGCCCGGGACCGCTTCCCGCTCATGACCCTCGACGGCGTCCTCGGCGCGGTCTGGCTGCCGACCGACGGCTGGCTCGACCCCTCCGGCCTCGCCCAGGCCCTCGCGGCCGGCGCTCGCGCGCGTGGCGCCCAGGTCCGGCAGCACACCCGCGTCGTCGGGGTGACCGTGGAGCGCGGTCGCGTCAGCGGCGTCGAGGTCGAGACGCGCGACGGCGCCCGTTCCACGATCGCCACGGACGTGGTCGTCAACGCGGGCGGGATGTTCGCCCCGGAGATCGGGCGCCTCGCGGGTGTCACCGTCCCGATCATCCCGATGGCCCACCAGTACCTCTTCACCCACGCCATCGAGGGCGTGACGCCGGGGCTGCCGACGATGCGCGACCCGGACAACCTGTGCTACTTCCGCGAGGAGGTCGGCGGCCTGTGCATGGGCGACTACGAGCGCGACCCGGCGCCGTGGTCCCTTGATGGCGTCCCGCCGGATTTCAACCACCGCCTCCTGGATCCCGATTGGCCGCGCTTCGAATCGATCATGGAGGGCGCGATTCGGCGGGTTCCGGCCATCGCCGACGCCGGGGTCACCCGGATGATCAACGGCCCCGAGGCCTTCACCCCGGACAACGAATTCATCCTCGGCGAGAGCGAGGTCCGGGGCTTCTTCGTGGCCGCCGGCTTCTGCGCCCACGGCATCGCCGGGACGGGCGGCATCGGCCAGCAGCTGGCCCGCTGGATCGTCGAGGGCGAACCCGACCTCGACCTCTGGAAGATGGACATCCGGCGCTTCGGCGGCCAGTACCGCAGCCAGCAGCTCACGCTTGCCCGAACGTACGAGAACTACGCCACCTACTACGACATCCACTACCCCAACGAGGAACGGCTGGCCGCCCGTCCGCTGCGCCTGTCGCCGGCCTACGACGAGGTTGCCGCCCTGGGCGCCGTCTTTGGCGAGAAGTCGATGTGGGAGCGGCCCAACTGGTTCACCCCGAACGAGGAGGGCGCCGGCGTCTCGACCCGGGCCGCGCTCGAGGCGCTCCGCCCGCGAGGCTGGGCCGGCGAGCACTGGTCGCCCGCCATCGGCGCCGAGGCGCTCGCCACGCGCCGGGCGGCCGGCCTCTTCGACGAGTCGAGCTTCGCCAAGATCGAGGTCGAGGGATCCGGCGCGCTCGGCTTCCTCCAGGTCCTCTGCGACAACGACGTGGACCGGCCCGTCGGGTCCATCGTCTATACGCAGATGCTCAATCGGCGTGGCGGCATCGAGTGCGACTTCACGGTCACGCGGCTGGCGGAGGATCGCTTCCTCATCGTGACGGGGACCGCCTTCGGCAACCACGACCTCGGCTGGATCCGCAAGCACCTGCCCGCCGACGGCTCCGTCCGGGTCCGCGACGCCACCTCGTCGCGGGCCTGCTTCGGGCTCTGGGGACCGCGGGCCCGCGACATCCTGGCGGCCCTCGCGAAGGACGATGTCTCCGATGCCGCCTTCCCGTACCTGACCGCGCAGGAGATCACGGTGGCCGAGGTCCCGGTCCTGGCCCTCCGGGTCACCTACGTCGGGGAGCTCGGCTGGGAACTCTATCCGTCGGCGGAGTACGGGCGGGCCCTCTGGAACGCGCTCTGGGCAGCGGGTGCCGCCCACGGACTCACGGCCGCCGGCTACCGCGCGATCGACGCCCTTCGACTCGAGAAGGGCTACCGGGCCTGGTCGAGCGACATCACGCCGGAGGAGACGCCCTACGAGGCAGGCCTCGGGTTCGCCGTCCGGCTCGACAAGGCCGCCGACTTCCTGGGCCGCGAGGCCCTGGTGGCAGCCAGGGCCGCCGGTCCGCGGAAGCGCCTGCGCTGCCTCGTCCTGGACGACCCGCGGTCGGTCGCTCTGGGCAACGAGCCGGTCCGCGTCGAAGGACGGATCGTTGGGCGCGTGACCTCGGGAGGCTACGGATTCGCCGTCGAGCGCTCGATCGCCTACGCCTACCTGCCACCGGAGCAGGCCGCGATCGGGACCCTCGGCGAGATCGACATCTTCGGGCAGTGGATCGGCTTCGAGGTCGCCCGGGAGCCGCTCTGGGACCCGGAAGGGGCGAGGATCCGGGCGTGACCGACGCGGCCGCCGGCTCCTCGGCCGCCGCCTGGGGGCCGTCCTGGAGCGCGTTGCTGCGGCGCGGGTCCGACGCGGAGCTCCGCGGTTGGGTCGAGGCCGCGCTGGCGTGGTGTGACGAGGCCGACGAGATCGCCCTGCGCCACTTCCGGCAGGCGCCCGTGACCACCCGGAAGCCCGATCGGACCTTCGTGACCGAGGCCGACACGGCGGTCGAGCGCCTCGTCCGCGATCGGGTGGCCGCGGCGTTCCCGGCGCACGGCGTCGTCGGCGAGGAATACGGCGAGGACCGCCCGGGCGCCCCGGTCCGCTGGTTCGTCGATCCCATCGACGGGACCCACAACTACCTCCGGGGCATCCCGATCTTCGCCACCCTGCTGGGGGTCGAGCGGGATGGCGAGCTCCAGGCCGGGATCATCTCGGCCCCGGCCCTCGGCGGGCGGTGGTTCGCCTGGCGGGGTGGGGGAGCCTGGGCGGCGGGACCCTTCGCCGGGGCGGACCGCGGCGGTACGCGGCGACGCGTCGCGGTCTCGGGCATCGGCGAGCTCGGTGACGCCCAGCTCGTCTACGCCAGTCCCGGTGACCTCGTGGCGTCGGGTCACGCCCCGGGCTTCGCGGGGCTCACCCGCGAGGCCTGGCGGGAGCGCGGTTTCGGCGAGTTCTGGGGCTACGCCCTCGTGGCCGAGGGCGCGGCGGAGGTCATGATCGAGGCGGGGCTCAAGATCTGGGACATCGCCGGACCGGCGGTCATCGTGGAGGAAGCCGGCGGCCGGGTCACCGACTTCGAGGGCCGCCGCGCCTTCGACACTGGCACGACCCTGGCCACGAATGGCATCCTGCACGAACAGGTGCTGGCGAGGCTGTCGCGGACGGAGGAGGGGAGGCACCGATGACCAGCGAGATGCCCGGCGTCGGCGCGGCCCCGCCGTCCGGAGACCCGGTCGTGCCGGATGGCGGGCCGCTGGGGAGCAGCCGGGCCGCCCAGTTCCTGGCGACCGAGCACTGGAGCCTCCTGGCGACCCGGTCGATGAGCTGGAACGAGTCGTTCGCCCGGAGCTCCATGTTCCTGACCTCGCTCTCGACGGCCACGGTCGCCCTCGCCCTGGTGGGGTCGGCGACGAGCTTCGGCCACGAGTTCGTGGCCTTCGCCCTCGTCGTCCTGTCCATCACCCTCTTCCTCGGCGTGGCGACGTTCGCCCGCCTCGTCCAGGTCAACAACGAGGACCTCTACTGGGTCGCGGGCATGAACCGCCTGCGCGGCGTCTACGCCCGCCTGGAGCCCGGGATCGACGAGGAGTTCGTGGCCGGAACGTCGCTCGACGTCAAGGGCTTCGCGCTGACGTACGGGGCCATGGACGTGACCGGCTTCTCGCCGCTCCACGTCTTCGTGACCACGCCCGGGGTCGTGGCGATCGTCTCGTCCGTCATCGCCGGCGTGATCGCGGGCCTCCTCGCCATCCAGGTCGCGCCGTCCATGACCTCGGCGATCGGCGTCGGGTTCGTGGTGGCCGTCGCGGCGACGGCCCTCCTCATCGCCTACCAGCGCCGCGAGTCGACCGCCTACCTGGCCCGCATGATCAGGTTCCAGGACCGCAAGGCGAACGGCGCCCCCGAGCGCGAGGCACCCTGATGATCGAGGAGTACGCCGACGAGTCCGACCCGGGACCCTATCCGATCCCGTCCCAGCCCAGGATCGAGGGCGGCAGCGACCGCCACCTCCCCATGATCGATACGAATGCCTGCACGCTCTACGAGCTGTACGCCGCCGCGAAGGGCGGGACGGGCTGGACGGCCGGCTCGGGTGCCATCTGGGATCTCGGCTCGAGTGCCCTCCGGCCGAGCGGCTGGACGAGCGCCGACGCGGCTGGACTGCCCATCTTCCCCGGCCTGGTCCGCTACGCCGAGGTCGCCGCCGGGG
>JACQEH010000139.1 GCA_016200675.1 Chloroflexota bacterium
CGCCGCCGTCGCCCTCTTCTTCCTGCCGGCCCTCCTCGGCATCGGCAATCCGCCCGCCAGCAGCGCCCCGAGCGGCAGCCCCGGCGCCTCGGCCCGCGCGTCGGCGAGCGCCCCTGCGGCGAGCCCGACGGCCCTCCCCGCAGCGACCCAGCAGGTCTACGTGGTCCAGGCGGGCGACACGATGTCCAAGATCGCGAACCGCTTCGGGGTCCCCCTCCAGGCGCTCATCGACGCCAACAAGGCGACGATCCCGAACCCCGACCGCCTGAACATCGGCGATCAGGTGGTCATCCCGGCGTCAACGCCGACATCCCTGCCGGGAGTCTCGCCGTCACCCTAGGCGATCCGACCGCCTGCCGCTGATGCCCCGGCCACCCTGCCCGGGCGGCCGTTCGCCACGATGCCGCGACGCGTCAGCGCGGGGCGAGGTTGATCGAGGTGATCTTGCCGGCCTCGACCCGGAACGAGGCGTCGAGGTGCTGCGACATCGCTCCCGGTCGCACCGTCAGGACGTCCGCCTGGTAGGTGATGCCCAGGTCGCGGACCTCGCCCGGGATCATCTTGAGGCCCGGTTCGGCCCGCAGGAACCAGCCCCCGACGCGCTCCACGCCGCGGAGGAGCTGGGCGTTGTCGCCGACGTGAATCCGCATCTCGACACGCTCGTCCATGAGCGCCACGGCGCCCTGGCGATCCCCGCCGTTCAGCTTCTCGAAGAAGACTTCCATCGTGTCGACTGCACCCATGGCGCAAGTGTACGGGCGCCGTCGCTGGCTCGCCGTTCGCCGGGCCGCGTGCTAGAAGCCGCCGCCGGCCCCGCCGCCACCACCGCCGCCGCCCCCGCCGAAGCCCCCGCCACCACCCGACGAGCTGGGTGGGTTGCCGATGGTCCCGAGCGCCGAGAACATCCCGCCGAGGTCCGGCAGGCCGGACGACGAGAAGAGCCCGCCGCCCCCGCCGCCCGAGGCGACCGCGCCGAAGCTCGTGCCACCGGGCCCGCGATACCAGATCGGCAGGTAGCCGATCCCGGATCCGGACTGCCTCGCGTCGTCCAGGGTCCGCGACAGGACATGCTGGACCTGGTTGCTCAGGCCGAGGGCCACCGACCACACGACGGCCTGATCCGGTGTCTCGAGCCATTCGAGGCCCGATTCCTTCACGACCTGGTCCATCGAACGCGCCTGCTCCATCGTCCTCTCGAGAGTCCGCCGATACGCGAACAGCCAGGCCCGCTGCATGGCGCCGGACATCGTGCGGGCAGGCATCGCGGCCGCGAGGATGAAGGTGAAGATCCCGACCGCGATCGCCGCTGCCCCGACCAGCGTCAGGCCGCTGATCGGGATGGAGGTTCCGGCCCAGATCAGGCCGCCGCCGCCCACGGCCTCGATGCCGCCGTAGATCCGCCAGCGACGCACGACCCTCGACGGCCGGTCCTTGAACCAGCCCTGGCGAACGGCGTTGTCCTCCATCTGCTCGTTGAAGGCCGGGACCTTTGCGGCGAGCTTCAGGACGTCGTCCGGCTGGAGGGATTCGTCGGAGGCCAGGGATTCGAGCTCCCGGCGAAGGTACGTCTCCGCACCGGACAGCGGCCTCCGTGCGGCGAGGCTCAGCCGCGCCGTTGCCTCGTCGAGGTGCCGCTGCCGGTCCTCCCGGGTGGCCCGCGTGTCGTTCCCGGCCGGAGCCGCGTCGACGCTTCCGTCGGCGAGGTCGTCCTCGGCCATCCGACGGGCCCGGCTGCCGACGTCAATGGACAAGCGCGACTTGCCCAGGCCGAACAGGCCCTCGACCTCCGTGAAGGCGAGCAGGCCTCGACTGGCGAGGTCGAGCATCGCGGTGGTCAGCGTCCGCCGCGTGGCCTCGTCATCGAAGACGACGGTCGCGGTCGCCGCGGTCATCCCGTCCGGCGGTGCCGGAACGAGCACCGATGCGGAATCCAGGTAGACCGGATCGCGGCCGAAGCGGAGCCAGTGGAAGAGCGTCCAGCCACCGAGGCCGAAGAGGACCGCGCCGCCGCCGAGGATGCCCAGGACGGCATTGAGCTGGCGGGCGAGCTCGAGGCGGCCGGCATTCTCCGGCGTGGTGGCCGCATCGACT
Source organism: Chloroflexota bacterium (assembly GCA_016200675.1). Lineage (GTDB taxonomy): Bacteria > Chloroflexota > Limnocylindria > Limnocylindrales > CSP1-4 > UBA5189. The sequence continues at coordinate 2,092 of JACQEH010000139.1, forward strand.
CGCTGGATCGCGATGAGGGCCGCCCCGTCGAGGTCACCGGCCTTGAGCCTGGGCAGCATGTCGTCGTCGAAGATCCGCTGCCGGTCGCTGTCGGACAGGAAGGTCGAGCGGAACCCGGAGCCGGCAAACAGGCTGACCTGGCCGTGGACGAGCGACGGGTCGAGGTCGAACATGATGACCAGGCTGTCGTCGAAGCCCCTGCGCCCGATGCCCCACTGGTCGATGAGGGCCCGGGCGTTGGCCTCGGACCGGGCCTGGTCGATCTTGGACGGCCAGACCTGGGTATAGACGACGACCTCCGCTCCCGAGCGCGCCTCGATCGCGTCGATCGCCCTCTCGAGGGTCGCGATCGTCGCCGGCTTGAAGACGCCGGCCTGGTCGTAGACCGCCTGGTTCACGACCGGATCCGGGAACGGTGGTCCCGGTGACACGGCGGCGACGGCCGTGGCCAGCGGCAGGGCAAGGCCCAGGACGACACCGGCGAGGAGCCGGATCCGGCGGGTCGGCATCACGGCAGCGTACGCCTCAGCCGAGGGTGGCGGCGGTCCCGCGTCGACGGGCGAGCACGAGCCGGCCGTCGGGTTCCAGGAGGAGCTGGGGCGGCCGTGGTCGGCCGTTGTAGGCGCTGGCCATCGAAGCCGCGTAGGCGCCGGCGTCGCGGATCGCCACGAGGTCGCCCCGCCGGAGTTCCGGGAGCCGATGCTCGCCGAGATCGTCGGTCGATTCGCAGATGGGGCCGTCGACGTGGGTCGCGACGCGGGCGCGCCCGTCGCTCCCCTCGCCCGGGGCCAGCGGTCGCCCGAGGGACGTCAGGGCCACCACGTCGTGCCGGGCGCCGTAGAGGGCCGGCCGGAGGAGCTCGGTCATGCCGGTGTCGAGGACCACCTGGCGGCCGCCGCGCTCGCGGACGTGGAGGACGCGGCCGACGAGGAACCCGGCCCGCGCGACGAGGGCCCGGCCGGGCTCGACCGCCAGGCGCGTCGGACGGCGATCGGCTGGGAACGCCTCGAGGAGGGCGGGGATCTCGCGGGCGAACCGATCCGGGCCGGGGGCGGGCTCCTCGAGGGGCAGGACCGGGAAGCCGCCGCCGACGTCGAGCG
>JACQEH010000135.1 GCA_016200675.1 Chloroflexota bacterium
CACAGATCCGTCCGGAGGCAACGATCCGACTCGGCACGGTCCGCGATCCCGACGCGTGGACGCGCCGCATCGTCGCGCTCGCGCGCTGACTACGCTCCGCTCATGCTCGGCCTCGATGACCGCCCAGCGGCGATCGTCGCCGGGCCCGTCGGCGAGGGCCGCGTAGCGACGGGCGACGCCGAGATCCGAGCGGGCCAGGGCCAGCTCCGCGTGGTCGATGACGGCGGCAAGGAACGGCCACGTCCGGTAGAGCTCGGCCAGGCGAGCGATCGCATCGTCGCCGAGGTTCCGGCGGACGTCCTCGAGGGCCGCCCCAAGCCCGAACCAGCCGGGCAGCTCGATCCGGGCCTGGGCCCAGGCGAAGCCCCAGGGGATGGCGCGCAGCCGCTCCACGGCGCCAGCGTCGGCGGTCGTGCCGTGGCCCGAGAGCGTGCCACCGTCGGCGGTCGTGCCGTGGCCCGAGGTGGTGCCGCGGTCGGCGGTCGTGCCGTGGCCGGCGGTCGTGGCACCGTCGGCGGTCGTGCCGTGGCCGGCGGTCGTGGCACCGTCGGCGGTCGTGCCGTGGCCCGAGGTGGTGCCGCGATCCGCCCTCGAGGCACGACCGGCGGACTCGTCCACGCGCGACGTCGCGCCCGCCTCCTCCCGCGCGCGGCGGCTGGCCGGTCGCGAGCCCAGGCGCATCGAGGCGAGGAGGGCGATCGGCGTGACGCGTTCGAAAAAGCCGGCGAAGCCCGGATCGTCGTAGATGAAGCGCCGGTAGGCCGCCGCCGACGCCGCGCCGAGGCGATCCATCAGCTCGGCGGCGCCGTCCGGCGCGGGCATCGAGCGCAGGTCGGCGGCGATCACGGCGCCGGCCAGCAGCTCCAGGTGGCGGGCGGCGATGGCCGGATTGCCGTAGCGCGCCGCGACCACCTCACCCTGCTCGGTCACCTTGAGGCGGCCGCGGACGGTCCCCTGCGGCTGGCCGAGGATCGCCCGATCGAGGCGCCCGCCGCCGCGCCCGACCGTCCCGCCGCGGCCGTGGAAGATCGTCAGCTCGACGCCATGGTCGTCGGCGACGCGGGCGAGGTCCGCCTGGGCGCCGTAGAGGAGCCAGTTGGCGGCCACGAAGCCCGACTCCTTGTTCGAATCGGAGTAGCCGAGCATGACCTCCTGGCGGTTGCCGCGGCCGCGGAGGTGGGCCCGGTACGCGGGATCGTCGAGGATCGCCGCCAGGAGGACGCCGGCGCCAGCCAGGGAAGCCGCCGATTCGAAGAGCGGGACCACGTCGAGGCCGGCTGCCCCGTCCGGGCCCATGGCTTCGGCGGCCAGACCGAGGACGGCGGTCACGTCCTCGACGCGCTCGGTGAAGCTGACCACCACCCGGCCCGCGGCATCCGGACCGAAGCGCTCCCGGAGACGGCCGATCGCCCGGAAGGTGTCGAGGACCTCGCCTGTCGTGACGCCCGGAGCGACCTCGGCGGCGTCCCGGTCGGGTGCCGGGGAACGGAGGATCGCGACCGCAGCTCGGTGGACGTCGGCGTGCTGCCGGACCTCGAGCTCGGCGAGGTGGAAGCCGAAGGTCTCGACCTGCCAGCGGAAGTCCTGGACGCTGCCCGTCGCCACCCGCTGCAGGCCGTTCGATTCCAGGGATCGCTGGACCTCGCCGAGCTCGGCGACGAGGTCGGCGGCCGCCTCGTAGCGGCCGGTGGCCGGCCCTGCCTCCCCGGTCAGGTGGTGACGGGTCCGCCGGAGGCGCTCGGCGATGGCCCCGAAGCGCCGGCGATACGGCTCCTCGGGGAAGCGCCGCCGGAGGGTCGCGTCGAGGGCCGGCAGCGTCTCGGCGTCGTCGAGGAGGCGGGCGGTCATCGGCCGGTCAAGGGCTTCGGCGGGGACGGCGGCGGCGATCGTCTGCATGAGCCGGGTGGCGACCGCCTCGTGGCCACGGAGGACATGGTCGGCCTGGATGCGCATGGCGTGCTCGGTGATCTCGGCCGTCACGCCGGGATGGCCGTCCCGGTCGGCGCCGATCCAGCTGCCCCAGCGGAGGATCGACGGCAACTCGCCGGCGCCGAGGTCGAGCCCATCGCCGATGGCGCGCTGGAGCGTCGGCACGAGCGAGTAGAGGGTCGTGTCGAAGAAGACGAGGGCGGTCCGGACCTCGTCGAGCGGGCTCGGGGTCCCGGCGCGCGCCTCGGCCGTCCGCCACAGGATCGCCAGCTCCTCCCGCAGCCGGTCGTCGAGGGCGTGGGCGGCAGCGGCCGGCAGGCGCGGGTCGTCCCGCGCGGCGAGGAGGCGGGCGATCCGCCCGAGCGCCTGGAGCGCGGTCCGCCGGCGGGCCTCCGTGGGATGGGCCGTCAGGACCGGGTGGATCCGCAGGCCCTCGACAACGGCGCGCGCGGCCTCGGGTCCCACACCGATCCGGCCGTCCCGGCGCAGGGCGGCGATCACGCCGGCGAGCGTGTCGTCGGCGGCGACGGGGGCATCGCCGCGGCCGCGGCCGCGGCGCGCTGCCCTGCCTCGTTCCTCGAGGACGCGGACGCGATGCCGCTCCTCTGCCAGGTTGGCCAGCCGGAAGTGGACGAGGAAGGCCCGGATGACCCCTTCGGCCTGGTCGGGTTCCAGCCCGTCGAGCTCGCGCTCGAGTGACGACCGGGCCGCGACGTCCCCGCTCCGGGACCGCGCGGCGCGCCGGCGGGTGCGCTCGATGCGTCGCCGAAGGTCGGCACCGGCCTGCTCCTCGACGACCTCGCACAGGACACGCCAGAGGCGGTCGATCTCCGCGGCGAGGGGATCGGATCGGGTCACGATGCCTCCGAGGGGATGGGCGCGGCCCCCAGCCGCAACGTTCGCTCGACGTCCCCGCAACGGATCGGGCCCGCCGGAGACCATACCTTTGTATCGTGATGGCGATGGCGGATGCTGACATGGTCCAGGTGTCGGGAGCGGAGCAGCTCGACCAGCTTCGCTTCCTCCATCGCGTCGCGCGCCTGGCGACGACCGCTCAGACCTGGGACGAGCTCCTGGAGACCGTCGTGGACGAGACCCGCGACGCCCTCCACGCGGACGTCTCGTCCCTCTACCTCCTCGACCGCGACGGTGCCTACCTGACCCTTGCCGCGACCAACGGCCTCGACCGCTTCCAGATCGGGCGAGCCCGCGTCCCGTTCGGGGAGGGCGTCACCGGGCGGGTGGCGGAGACGCGCCAGCCGGCCGCGATTCGCGACATCAAGGCGGATCCGCGCTTCCTCTGGGTGCGCGGCATCGACCAGCGTCGCTTCATCACTTCGATGCTGTCGGTGCCGCTGGCCTGGAACGACCGGACCGTGGGCGTCCTCAACATCCAGACCGAGCGCGAGCGGGCCTTCACCGACGCCGACGTGGCCCAGCTCGGGGCCATCGCCGACCTCCTGGCCGGAATCGTGGAGAAAGGCCGCCAGCAGCGGGAGGCCGAGCAGCGGGCCGCCGAGCTGAAGGCCATCGACGAGGCGCGCACGGAGCTGATCGCCCTCGTCACTCACGAGCTGCGGACGCCGCTCGCCGTCGTCCGGGCCTACACCGACCTCCTCGCCGAGGAGCCGCCGCTCGTCGACCGCTCGTCGCGGGACCAGGAGCGGCGGGACCGCCGGGCCAGCTGGCACGACGGGACCATCGGCCAGATCGAGCGCCTCGACCGCCTGGTGGACTCCATCCTGGCCTCGGTCCGGGTGGTCCCGGACCAGCCGGCCGCCGTCGAGCCGACGGACGTCGAGGAGCTCGTGCGCGAGGTGGTCGGCGGCCTCGCGCCGATCCTCGGCCGCCACGAGGTCGACGTCGAGGGCGGCATCCGCCTCCACGTCCTGGCCGACCCGCCGCGCCTCCGGCAGATGCTGGAGCACCTGGTCGAGAACGCCGTGAAGTATGCCCCGCCCGATACCCGGATCGGCATCGACTGGGCGATGGCCGAAGGGATGGTCCGGATCGGCGTCCGCGACGGCGGCCCCGGCATCCCGCCGGAATGGCGGGAGCGGGTCTTCGAGCCGTATGCCCGCCGCGACACCCACACGGCCCGCGGCTCGGGCATCGGGCTCTATGCCGCGAAGCGCCTGGCCGAATCGATGGGCGGCCACCTGTGGTGCGAGCCGGCGCCCGACCACGGGGCCCGTTTCGTCATCGCCCTGCCCGCGGCCGCGGCAGTCTAGGCTACGAGCATGCCGCCGGGCCGCCCCCTCCGGATCCTCGTCGTCGACGACGACCCCGCCATGGTCGGGGCGATCACCGCGCTCGTCGGGACCGAAGGCCACCAGGTCATCACCGCCTACGACGGGTTGACGGCGGTCCGCCGCTTCCGGGACGAGCATCCCGACCTCGTGCTGCTCGACCTCGCGATGCCCGGCCCGAACGGCTTCAACGTCGCCGGGCAGATCCGGGCGGCGGGCAGCGCCCCGATCATCGTGGTCTCCGGGGAGAGCAGCGAGGGGGCCAAGGTCAAGGCCCTCGGCATCGGCGCCGACGACTACCTGGTCAAGCCCTTCGGCCGAGCCGAGCTCCTGGCCCGCATCGCGGCCGTCATGCGGCGGGTCGATCGATCGGATGCCGCCGACCTCGGCGGGCCGACGGCCTTCGGGGAGCTGGCCCTCGATCCTGCCCGCCACGAGGCCCGCGCGGGGACGACGCTCCTCGACCTCACCCCGACCGAGTACCGGCTGCTCGAATCGCTCATCCGCGCCAACGGCGACCTGGTGGCCCACCTGCGGCTCGCCCGCGCCGGCTGGCCGGCCGAGCAGGACCCGGACCTGCTGTGGCTGAAGCCGCACCTGGCACGCCTCCGGGCGAAGCTCGACGACGCCGGGGGACCGGCGATCGTCGCCGTGCGGGGTGTCGGCTACCGGCTGGAGTCGCGCCGCCGCTGAGGGTTCAGGCGAGGACGGCGACGCGGCCGAAGGCGTCGTGGGGCATCTCGGCACAGGCCGTCCGATGGCTCATCGCGTCGCGGCCGCCGAGGGCCCCGAAGTGCCGCCAGACCGTGTCGTCGGCGGCGTCGCGCTGGAGACGGCAGCCGCACGTCGAGCAGGTGACGACGGCCTGTTGGCCGTCGCGAACGGTGTACAGGGAGCGGAACTCTTCTGGTCGCTGAAGCATGACTGCCCTCCGGCGGATTCGCGGACGCTGGGGACGGAGTTTCGCCCTGGTCAGGCCCCGCCGGCGATGGCGGTCCCGGGCCGAATCGGTTGCGTCGCGGTTGCGGAGACATGGGCGGCCGATCGGCGGCCGCCGGGCCGGATCGGCGCCGCGGCGCTCGGCATCGTCGCGGAGGCGTCCGCGGCGTCTGCGGCGCCGGTTGCGCCCGCGACGGCGGCCGGTTCCACGACCCAGAAAGCGCCGAGGTCGGGCGCGCCATCGGCCAGGAGCCGGGCGGCCAGGGCGGATCCAGCCTCGCGATGGAGGCGCAGGAGACGCGTGATCTCGGCGCCGTCCGTGCCGTCGGCGAGCTGGTCGCCCGCCGTGTCGGGCGCCGCCAGCGACCGGGTGGTCACGCTGCGAGCGTCGATCCGGACGGCGACGCTGCCGGCCGGGTCCAGGACGTACGCCCGGCCGCCGGTCATGCCGGCCCCGAAGTTCGGACCCACGGTGCCCAGCACCAGGAGCGTGCCGCCGGTCATGTACTCCGCGCCGTGCGGCCCGATGCCCTCGACCACCGCGTCGGCGCCGGTGTTGCGGACGGCGAAGCGCATCCCCGCGCGGCCGATCACGTGGAGCCGTCCGGCGGTCGCGCCGTAGAGACAGGTGTTGCCGGCCAGGGTCGGGACAGGAAAGGCGGCCCGGTCGGGGCGGGGCAGGGCCGGATCCGGGGCGACGACCACAACGCCGCCGGCGAGGCCCTTGGCCACGAAGTCGTTGGCCGTGCCGGTGAGGCGGAGCTCGAGGCCCGCCCCGAGGAAGGCCCCGACGGACTGCCCCGCCGCGCCGCGCAGGCCCACCCGCACGGGCACCCGAAGGGCGCCCCGCTCCACCTCGCCGGTGAGCGCCGCCCCGAACGAACGCTCGGCGGTCGAGATGGCGAGACCGTCCAGGCGGATGGCGCCGTGGCCGCGGAGGGCGGCGACGAGACGCGCCTCGAGGGGCGAGGAGGGCTGCCGCTCGACCTCGCGGGCGGCGCGCTCGGGCGCGGCCCGGCGAGCGGCGTCCGCGGTCCAGCGTGGGCTCCGGAGCACGCGCCGCAGCCCCGGGTCGCCCGGGCCCTCGACGCGCAGCACCCTGGCCGACTCCCCGATGATCTCGCCGACGGACCGGGCGCCGATCGCGGCCAGCTCGGAGCGGAGGTCCTGGGCCAGGTCCAGGGCGTAGCGCTCGACCTGCTCGGGCGTTCCCGTGAACTTGGCTCGAAGGTCGTCTCGCTGGGTGGCGATGCCCGTCGGGCAGGTGTCGAGATGGCACTGGCGGGCCATGTCGCAGCCGATCGCCACGAGCGCCGCCGTGCCGAGGGCGAACTCCTCGGCTCCGAGGAGGGCCGCCACCAGGAGGTCGCGGCCGCGCTGCAGCCCACCGTCCGTCCGGAGCGCCACGCGGTCGCGGAGGCCGTTCCAGAGGAGGACCTGGTGGACCTCGGCCAGGCCCAGCTCCCAGGGGACGCCGACGTGCTTGATCGAGCTGAGGGGCGAGGCGCCCGTCCCGCCGGCGCCCCCGGCGAGGTGGATGTAGTCCGCGCCGGCCTTGGCGACACCCGCCGCAATCGTTCCCACGCCGCGGGACGCGACGAGCTTGACCCCGATCCGGGCGGCCGGGTTGATCGCGCGGAGGTCGGCCACGAGCTGGGCGAGGTCCTCGATGGAGTAGATGTCGTGATGCGGGGGCGGGCTGATGTAGGCCCGTCCTGCCTGGCCGCGCCGGAGGGCGGCGATGTAGGCCGTGGCCTTGCGGGCCGGCAGCTGGCCGCCCTCGCCGGGCTTTGAGCCCTGGGCGATCTTGATCTCGAGCTGCTCGGCCCGGGCGAGGTAGGTGGCCGTGACGCCGAAGCGGCCCGACGCGACCTGCTTGATGGCCGCGTCACGCCGGCGCCCGTCCTCGCCGGGCGCGTACCACGCCGGGTCCTCCCCGCCCTCGCCGGTGTTGGCCGCGCCGCCGGCGCGCTGGATGCCGATCGTCAGCACCTGATGGGCTTCCGGGGAGAGTGCCCCGACGCTCATGGCGCTCACCACGAGGCGCCGGACGATCGCCCGGGCCGGTTCGACCTCGGCCACCGGAATCGCCCGCGCCCGGGCGACGGGCCGGATCCCGAAGCGATCCCGGACCACGGCGGGCGCCGGCCGGACCAGGGCCAGGCGATGCCCGGCCGGGCCGGTGCCGGCCACGCGGGCCCCGGAGAGCGCCTGGATCGCGTCGACGACCCGCGGCGCGAAGAGGTGCAGCTCGCCATCGGCCCGGAAGCGGGCCAGGCCCGGATCGGGCAGGCGAGGCTCCCGGGCACCCGGGGCGGTGGAATCGAGGCCCACGGCAACCGCGCGGCGGGCCAGCTGCCGCGCGGCGAGCTCGGCGAGGCCGACCGTCCCCTCCCAGCCGAGGGCCGTCGGAAAGCAGGCGACCGCGACCTCCGGTGCGAGGTCGAGGGTCTCGAAGAACGCCCCGCCGGTGTAGGAGGCGACGGCGCTGATGCCCATCCGGGCGAGCGTCTTGCGGAGCCCGGCCTCGAAGGCGTCCAGGAGGTTGGCCACCGCGCCCTGGGCGTCAAGGCCGTCCGCGCCGTGCGTGCCCGCAACCTCCGCGGCAAGCCGGATCGCCAGCCACGGATGGACCGCCCGGGCACCCGCCGCGAGGGTCATCGCCAGGGCATGCGCGTCCAGGATGTCGGCGGCCTCGACGACGACGTCGGCCCGACCCCGCAGGCCGGCCGCCGTGAGCGCCGAGTGGACGGCGCCCGCGGCCAGCACGGACGGCACGGGGAGGCGCTCCCGGTCCAGTGACCGATCGGTGACCAGGAGGGCCACGGCCCCGCCCGCGGCCGCGCTGACCGCGCCGCACGCCAGGCGGTCAAGGGCGGCCGCAAGCGCCGATTCGCCGTCCGCGGCCGGCCAGGTCGCGTCGAGGGTGACGACCTTCCCCTGGCGCAGCCCGCGGAGGGCGGTGCCGAGCCCCTCCAGGTCGGCGACGATCGGCCGCGAGAGGCGGATGCCGGCTGCCCGATCGGGAATCCCGCCCAGCAGCGGCGGCCGGCGGCCGACGAAGGCGCGGAGGTCCACCACCAGCCGCTCGCGCTCGGGATCGATCGGGGGATTGGTGACCTGGGCGAAGGACTGCTTGAGGTGGTCCGCCGCCCGGCGCTGGACCCGCCCGTGGCCGGGCGTCGGGGTGTCGTCGCCCATGCTCCAGAGCGGCTCGTGGCCCTCGATCGTCATCGTCCGGATGTCGAGCCGAAGCCGCTCGGCGTCGAGGCCGGCGAGGTAGCGACCGCCCGCGGACGGGTCGGGCGACCCCAGGGCGTCGATCGCCGAGGGCAGCGCGTCGAGGAACGACGGCCGCGGCGTGGCGTGGATGCGGTGGGGCCGGACCATCCGGCGACGCGCCTCGGGATCGGCCAGGATCCGATGGCGAGCGGGCTCGACCACCAGCATCTCGCCGGGCCCCAGCCGTGACAGCTGCACGATCTCCCTCGGGTCCAGCGGCACGGCCCCGGCCTCGGAGGCCGCGGCCACCAGCCGATCGCGGGTCACGGCAATCGCGAGCGGCCGCAACCCGTTCCGGTCGAGGAGCGCGCCGACCGAGCGACCGTCGGTGAAGACAAGCGCCGCGGGGCCGTCCCACGGGGCGAGGAACCCGCCGCTCCGACGGGCGAGCCCCACCGCACCGGGCGCCGCGTCGCCGAGCAGTGCCGGCGCCCCGGGAACAAGGGCCGCGAGCGCCGCGGCCGTGCTCCAGCCCGAGGCTTCGAGCAGCTCGACGGCCTCGTCGAGGGAGGCGGAGTCCGAGGTGCCCGCCGTCAGGAGCGGGCCGCGGCGGGCGATCTCGGCCAGGAGGCCCGAGCGATCTGGGTCGCCCCGGCGGCCGCGAAGCTCCTCGCGATTGCCGCGGACCGTGTTGATCTCACCGTTGTGGGCCAGGTGCCCGAACGGCTGGGCCAGGCGCCACGAGGGATGGGTGTTCGTCGCGTAGCGCTGGTGGAACGTCGCGAAGCGGAGGGCGAGCGGCGGAGCGAGGTCCGGGAAGAGGCCGGCGAGCCCGCCGCCGGCCACGAGGCCCTTGTAGACGATGATCCGGCACGAGCCCGAGGCCACGGCCAGGTCGGCGAGGGCAGGTCCGCCGTCATCGACCGCCCCGGCGATGCGTCGGCGGGCCAGCAGGAGCCGCCGCTCGAAGGCCGCGTCGCTGATGTGACGAGGGGCGCTGTCGCTCGCCCGAGGCGTGACGCGGTCCTGCGCCCGGGATGCGCCGTCATGGCCCCACGGCCGGGCGACGAAGGCCTGGGCGAAGTGCGGGCGCGTCGCGGCCGCCGAGGCCCCCAGCACGCTCGGGTCAGTCGGCACCCGGCGCCATGCCGACACCTCGAGGCCGACCTCGGCCAGCGCTGCTTCGACGATCGCGACCGCCCGACGACGGCCTGCGCGCCCCCGGGGCAGGAAGAGCTGGAGCACCGCAGGGCGGTCCCCGATCGCGGCCCGGCCTCGGACGCCGGCCGTGATGCGGTCCAGCAGGGCGGGTTCGAGCGGCAGCGCGACACCGGCGCCGTCGGACGATGCTCCGTCGGCGCCGAACGCACCCCGATGCCCGAGTGCCGCGAGGCCGGCCAGCGCGAGCGGCAGGACCCGTTCCCGGGACCGTCCGCCGGCATCGGCGACGAAGCCGACTCCGCACGCGTCGTGCTCGGTCGAGGGATCGTAGAGCGGTGGTGGCGCAGCCACGCGTCGCATCGGCGGTGCCTCCGTCGGCCGGGATGGGGAAGCGGCGGCCCCGGGACGCACCGGGGGCGCCGCCTGGATCGAGGACTAGGCCTGGTAGGCGACCTCGCCGTGGATGGCCAGGTCGATGCCCAGCTCCTCGTCCCGGGCCGAGATGCGGATCCCGAGGACCGCGTCGACGACCTTCACGATCACGAACGTCGCCACGATGGCGTAGGCGATCGTCGCCCCGACCGCCACCAGCTGGGTGAGGACCTGGCCGGGATTGCCGTCGATGAGGCCCTTGTAGCCGGCCTGGACGGCGCTCGTGGCGAGGACCCCGGTGGCGATCGCCCCGAAGACCCCGCCGACGCCGTGGACCGCGAAGACGTCGAGCGCGTCGTCGACCCGGATCCGCTCCCGGAGGAGCGTCGCGCTGTAGCAGAGGCCGCCGGCCACCAGGCCGATGAGGATCGCCCCGCCCGGCGTCACGAAGCCGGAGGCCGGGGTGATGGCGACGAGACCGGCGACCGCGCCGCAGGCGGCGCCGATGACGCTGACCTTGCGCTTGTGGACATAGCTCGCTCCGACCCAGGTCAGGGTCGCCGCCGCGGCGGCGGTGTTGGTCACGATGAAG
>JACQEH010000136.1 GCA_016200675.1 Chloroflexota bacterium
CGGCGATCGCGTCGAGGAGGGCGATGAAGCCGCCCGCGGCGAGGACGGCGGCGGCGTGGTAGGCGGCCTTCGTGCCCGGCGCGAGCCGGACCGCGTGGGCCCCGAGCGCCTCGGCCATGGAGGCGAGGAGGGCCGCCAGCTGGTCGTCGCCCTCGATGGCGATCGTGGCCCCGTGGAGGGCCGCGACGGCGAGCTCGACGTCGGCGAATGCCACGAGCGGGTGGAAGGCGCCGGCCTGGGTGCCGGCCGCCATGGCCGGTTCCAGGACCTCGGCTCCGAGCGCGCCCGACGTGTGCACGAGCGCCTGGCCGCTGTACAGCCGAAGCTGCGCCGCGAGCCGCGGCAGGGCGTCGTCGGGCACGGCCAGGAGGATCAGCTCGACCTCGTCGAGAAGGGCCGCCGCCTCTGCGAAGCCGCGGGCGCCGGGGACCAGCCGGCGGAAGGATTCGCGGCGCCCGGGATCGCGGGAGGCGACGGCCGCGACCGGCCAGCCGGCCCGCGTGAGCGCCACGCCGAGGGCCGTCCCGACCGCCCCCGCCCCGACGATGCCGATGACCGGCGGCTCGTCGGGCCGGGAGTGGACGTGCGGGTGGGCATGATCGGACGGGTGGACCTCGTCGCCGTGGCGGTGGTGACCCGGCGGCGCCGGGTCCAGGTCGATTCCCCGCGCGGCCAGCTCGCGAAGGCGGGCATCCGCCGCGAGGGCGCCGGGGTCGTCCGCGTCGGTCGCATCCGCCGGGCGCGACGGCCGGCCGTCCCAGGCCCTCATCGGGAAAGGCCGCCGGAGCCCGACTCGCGGGCGGGGTACGCTTGCACCCACCGAGTGTAGCCACGCAGCGAGGACCGATCTCCGTGCCGACCCGTGATCCGTTCGGCGCCCGAACCGCTCTCGGCCCCGGCCGGCCGGCCATCTACCGGCTGTCGGCCATCGCCGATCGCCTCGACCTCGGGCGTGCCCCGATGACCCTCAAGGTCCTCCTCGAGAACGCCCTCCGGCATGCCGGCCGCGGGATCGTGGAGCCCGCCGACGTGGAGCGCCTCGCCTCCTGGCGGCCGGGTACGGGGGGCGAGGCGGAGATCCCGTTCATGCCCTCCCGGGTGGTCCTCCAGGACTTCACCGGCGTGCCGGCCGTCGTCGACCTCGCGGCGATGCGCGACGCCATGGCCGACCTCGGGGGCGATCCCGCGCGCGTGAATCCCCTGGTCCCGGCGGACCTCGTGATCGACCACTCCGTCCAGGTCGACGCCTTCGGCACCCCCGCCTCGTTCGCCTTCAACGTGGCCCGCGAGTACGAGCGCAACGGCGAGCGCTACCAGCTCCTGCGCTGGGCGCAGACCGCCTTCCGGGACCTGCGGGTGGTGCCGCCGGGGACCGGGATCATCCACCAGGTCAATCTCGAGTTCCTGGCCACGGTCGTCGCCAGCCGGTCCGACGCCGATGGCCCCGTCGCCTTTCCCGATACGCTCGTCGGGACCGACTCCCACACCACGATGATCAACGGCCTCGGCGTCCTCGGCTACGGGGTTGGCGGCATCGAGGCCGAGGCCGTCCTCCTTGGCCAGCCGCTCTACCAGCCGATGCCGCGGATCGTCGGCGTCCGCCTGACCGGCGAGCTGCCCCGGGGGTCGACGGCGACGGATCTCGTCCTCGTCGTGACCGAGATGCTCCGCAAGTTCGGCGTCGTCGGGGCCTTCGTCGAGTTCGCCGGTGACGGCCTCGCCGGCCTGGCCCTCGCGGATCGGGCGACGATCGCCAACATGAGCCCCGAATTTGGGGCGACCTCGACCCTCTTCCCGATCGATGGCGAGACGCTCGCCTATCTCCGCCTGACCGGGCGGCCCGCCGAGCGGATCGACCTCGTCGAACGCTACGCCAAGGAGCAGGGCCTCTGGCGAGAGCCCGGTCCGGGCCCCGACTTCGACGCGATGCTGAGCCTCGACCTGTCCTCCGTGGAGCCGTCGGTCGCCGGCCCGCGGCGACCCCAGGACCGGGTGATCCTGCCGGGTCTGCCGGCGAACTTCCATGCCGCGTTTCCCCAGGCCGGCCCGGTCGGCGCGGCGTGGCAGGCGCACCCGGTCTTGGACGGGGGGCGTGGCGGCGCCGTGGGCCACGGGTCGGTCGTGATCGCCGCCATCACCTCGTGCACCAACACCTCGAA
>JACQEH010000137.1 GCA_016200675.1 Chloroflexota bacterium
GGTCGCACCGTCGAGATGCGGCCCGGGAGCGAAGGCGCTCCTGATCGCCCAGGCGTCCTCGAGGCCCGTCAGCTGGTCGAGGGTGACGATGGTCGGCTGGAGGAGGGCGAACGCGCCGGCCCTGGCCGCGGCGAGGGCCGCCGCGGGTGCGATCCACTCGGCCGCCTCGACCTCTTCCGTAGCAGGCCCGATTTCCGTGCCCGCCGGCACGAGGGCGGCGAAGAACCAGGCATCGAAGCGGCGGGCGAGGGCCGGCGGCGTGACCCAGCGCGAGAGCGGAACCAGATCCCGGGCGGCGACGACGATCCCCGTCTCCTCGAGCGTCTCGCGGACCGCCGCCACGAAGTGGGCCAGGGCCTCGGCCGGTGCGAGGCGGCCTGCGAGCCGCCGGGAAGCCTCCGCGGCGTTGATGCCGGTGGCCAGCGGGTGGTCGTCGAGCCAGTCCCCGGGATCCACACGGCCGCCCGGGAAGACGTGGATGCCCGCGGCGAAGGCCATCGTGGCCGGCCGCCTGGTGAGGAGGACCTCCGGCCCGTCCGGCCCCGGGCGGACCAGCACCACCGTGGCCGTCGCACGTGGGGCGGCGGGAGCCTCGCCTGGCGGGTGCCGCAGCGCCCGGGCCGCGGCGAGCGGATCGCTCACACGGCCGCCTGCCGTTCATGGAGCTGGTCGGCGAGGGCCGCGGGATCGGTGACCGGCATCTGGCAGGCGAAGCTGCGGCAGAGGTAGGCGGTCGGGCGGCCGCCGATCCGAGCTCGTCCCTCCAGCAACGGGACGCCGCTGGCGCCCGGGTCGGCGGCGAGGGCGACGACGCGCGCGTTCGCGGGCCCGGCCGTCGCCACCGCAAGGAGCTCCCGCGTGCCCGCCTCGTCGAGGGCGCCGACGATGGCCACCTCCGCGATGTCGGACAGGGCGAGGTCGATGGCCCCGAGCCAGCGCGCGAATGCCGTCGGGTAGCGGGCGGCCAGCGGCGCGACGGCTGCCAGCGCCCCTTCGGCCGCGGTTCGGTAGCGGCCGTCGCCGGTCAGCGCCGCCAGGCGGAGCAGGACCTCGGCCGCGACCGCGCCACCCGACGGCGTGGCGTTGTCCTGCAGGTCCCGGGGCCGGGTCACGAGGACCTCGTGGTCGTCGGCCGTGTCGAAGAAGCCCCCGCCGGGATCGGCGAACCGCTCGATCACGACGTCCATGAGGCCTCGCGCGAGGCGGAACCAGTGCTCGTCGAAGGTCGCCTCGTACAGGGCGAGGAGACCCTCGGCGAGGCAGGCGTGGTCCTCGAGGATGCCGGCTCCGACCGCGCGCCCGTCCTTCCACGACCGGCCGAGCCGCCCGTCGCTCGTCAGGAGCCCGTTCGTGATGTCCGTCGCGGCGGCCACGGCCGCGCCGATGTATCGGGCACCCGCAGCCGGGTCCCCGTCGGGCCGCAGGGCCAGGAGGCGTCCGGCGTCCGCGAGCCCCCGGATCGCGAGCCCGTTCCAGGCGGCGAGCGCCTTGCCGTCCCGGTGCGGCTGCGAACGGGTCCCCCGCCGTTCGAGCAGCGTGTGCCGGGCTGCTCCGAGGCTGACCTCGACGTCGCCCGCCGGAATCCCGAATTGCGCGGCCAGCTCCTGGTCGCTCCGCACCTGCGACAGGATCGTCCGGCCCTCCCAGTTGCCGGCCTCGGTCACGCCGTACGCGGCGGCGAAGAGGGGCGCCTCGTCCCCGAGCACGGCCCCGATCTCGTCGGCGGTCCAGACGAACGTGGCGCCCTCCTCGCCGTCGGTGTCCGCATCGAGGCTGGCGGCGAACGCGCCACCGGCCGTGGCGAGGTCGCGCAGCATGGCCTCGAGGACGCCCTGGGCCACGGCGCGATAGGCCGTGTCACCCGTGACCGTCCAGGCGCGGACGTAGGCGTGGGCAAGCTGGGCGTTGTCGTAGAGCATCTGCTCGAAGTGAGGCACGAGCCAGCCGGCGTCCGTGGCGTAGCGGTGGAAGCCGCCGCCCAGCTGGTCGCGGATCCCGCCGGCCGCCATGGCATCCAGCGTCCGGCGCGCCATCGCGAGCGGGCGCGGGTCCCCGGTCACGGCCGCCCGGCCGAGGAGGAACTCGATCGTCATCGCCTGCGGGAACTTCGGTGCGCCGCCCCAGCCGCCGGTCCGGGGATCGAAGCCGCGCTCGACGAGCATGACGGCGGTGTCGAGGAGCTCCGGCGTCGGGGCGCCGTCGGGGGCCGGGAGTCGGCCCTGCTGGGCGAGCGCGTCCACCAGCCGCTTCGCGGTGTCGGCGAGGCTCGCCCGGTCCTCGCGCCAGGCGCGGTCGACGCCCTCGAGGACCTGGCCGAAGCTCGGCAGGCCGTGACGGGGCGCGTCGGGGAAGTACGTGCCGCCGTAGAAGGGCTGACCGTCCGGGGTCAGGAAGACCGACATCGGCCAGCCACCGCTGCCCGTCATCGCCTGGACCGCCGCCATGTAGACCTGGTCGAGGTCCGGCCGCTCCTCGCGATCCACCTTGATGGGGATGAAGCGTGCGTTCAGGTAGGCGGCGAGCGCCTCGTTCTCGAAGGACTCGCGCTCCATCACGTGGCACCAGTGGCAGGCCGCGTAGCCGATCGAGAGGAAGATCGGACGGTCGAGGAGCGTCGCCCTCGCGAGGGCCTCGGGCCCCCACGGGTACCAGTCGACCGGGTTGTGGGCGTGCTGGAGCAGGTAGGGGCTGGTCTCGCCGGCGAGGCGGTTCGTGTGGCGCGGCTTCGCGGCGCTGTCGGGAGCCATGCGATGCGATGGTAGGGCACGCCGGCCGGACATCCGCGCGCCATCGGAGGTACCGTCCCAGCCATGCGCCTCCACGAGCTGCCGGGCTTCCTGCCTTCGACATCCGGCTTCCGCTTTGCCAACCGCTGGCCCGCGGGACCCGTGTTCGAGCTGCACCTGCCCTACCTCCGGATCGGCATCGGCGAGGCGGCCGACGGCCTGTGCGGGGGGATGTGCTTCGCTGCGGCGGATCGGTTCCTGCGGGCGGAAGCCGTGCCCCAGGCATCCGAGCCGCCGGCGGCCGGGACGCCGCTCTTCCGGGAGATCGCCAGGCGGCAGCTCGATTCGCTCGAGCTGGGCCGCGTTCCTGCCCGCTTCTGGTGGGCGGCCGCGCGCGTGGCGGCCGGCCGCTGGTCAGCGCGCGACCAGGTCCGCGAGTGGCGGGCGCTGGCCGCTGATCTCGACGCCGGACGGCCGGCGATGGCCGGCCTCGTCCGCGTGGCCGGCATCGATCCCCTGGGCCTGACCGCGGATCACCAGGTCATCGGCTTCGCCTACGAGGCGTCGGCGCGGAACGCCATGCTCCGGATCTATGACCCGAACCATCCCCGGGACGACGAGGTGCGGGTGGAGCTGTCGATCGGCGGCGAGGATTCGACGGAGCGGGGACCGACCGGGCCGGCGGTCAGCCTGGCCCAGTCGAGCGGCGAGCCCCTCCTGGCGCTCCTGCAGCTGCCGTACCGGGAGCGCCGCTGAGCGGTACGGCGGCCGGCGAGCCGGCACGCCGGACCCGCGATCGGCTGCGCTCGCGCCAGTACCAGGCCGTCAGCCCCAGCCCCGTCAGGAGGCTGAGCGCGGCACCGACCGCGATCGAGAAGGGCACGCTGACCAGCGAGGCCAGCCCGCCCGCCACGAGGCCGCCGATCGGCGTCGAGCCGGCGAAGACCGTCGTATAGACGCTCATCACCCGGCCGCGGAGCTGGTCGGGCACGGTCAGCTGGATCGTGGTGTTGGCCGTCGCCGCCATCGAGATCGCGCCGAGGCCGGTGAAGAACATGGCGACGAGTGACAGGGCATACGAGCCCGAGACCGCAAGCACGAGCTCGGCGATCCCGAGCACGACCGCCCCGAGCCCGACGACCGTGACCCGGCTGCGCCGCCCGAAGGCGATGAGGAGGGCGGCGATGAGGCTGCCGATCCCGGTCGAGGCCATGAGGAAGCCGTAGCCCGTCGGGCCGACCTGCAGGATGTCCCTGGCCAGGGGCGGGATGATCACGTTGAAGTTCATGCCGAAGGTCGACACGAGGCCGATCGCCAGGATCGGGACGAGCACGGCCGGTGTCGCCTTCACGTACGACAGGCCGGCCGCGAGGTGCTCCCGGACCTCGCCGAGGGTCGTCGGTCGGGCGAGGCGCGGCGGGGACTGGAGGTGCTCCTCCTTCATCCGGATGTAGGCCACGATCACGCCGAGGAAGCTCAGGCCGTTGATCAGGAAAGCGAAGGCCACCCCCGTCGCGCCGATGGTCAGCCCGGCGATCGCCGGACCCACGACCCGGGCGCCGTTGAAGACCGCCGAGTTGAGGGCCACCGCGTTGCCGATGTCCTCGCGACCGACCATCTCGACGGCGAACGCCTGGCGCGTCGGCATGTCG
Source organism: Chloroflexota bacterium (assembly GCA_016200675.1). Classification (GTDB taxonomy): domain Bacteria; phylum Chloroflexota; class Limnocylindria; order Limnocylindrales; family CSP1-4; genus UBA5189. The sequence goes on from JACQEH010000137.1 coordinate 4,379, forward strand.
ATGGCATTGGTGATCCCCAGGAGGATCGAGAGGAGCAGGACATGCTCGATGCGGACGCTGTCGGTCACCGTCAGGCCGAAGAGGATGAAGGCCAGGATCATCGCGCTCGTCTGGGTCACGATGAGGGTCCTGCGCTTCGGGAGCCCGTCGGCCACGAGCCCGCCGAAGAGCCCGAAGAGCAGCACCGGCCCGAACTGGAAGGCCGCCACGATGCCGAGGTAGATGGGATCTCCGGTGATCTGGAGGACGAGCCAGCCCTGGGCGACGCTCTGCATCCAGGTCCCGATGAGCGA
>JACQEH010000131.1 GCA_016200675.1 Chloroflexota bacterium
CGCTTCGACCTCGAGCACGTCCAGAAGGGCGGCGCGGTCTTCGACCGCGAGCGGCTCGAATGGCTGAACGGCCAGTGGATCCGCCGGCTGGACGACGACGACCTCGCGACCCGGCTCCTGCCGTTCCTCGAGGCCGACCACGTCGCCGGCCGGATCGACCGGACGCCGACCGCCGACGAAGTCCGGATCCTGCTGCCGATGATCCGCGAGCGCCTGCCGGTCCTCGGCGCGGTCGGGGACCTCGTGGGGTTCCTCTGGATCGACGATCTCGTGGTTGACCCCGCGATGCTCGTGCCGAAGCGCTGGGACGCGGCCACGACCCGTGAGGCGCTGCGAGCCGCGCGCGAGGTCATCGGCGGCACGGGATCGGTGAGCTTCGAGGCAGACGAGCTCGAGCCGCCGCTCCGCGCCCTCGCCGAGGCCCGTGGCTGGAAGGCCGGCGACCTGTTCATGGCCATTCGCGTGGCCGTGACCGGCCGGACGGCAACGCCGCCGCTCTTCGACACGCTCGTGGCCCTCGGGAGGGACCGCGCCCTCGCCCGGCTCGAGGCCGCGATCGGCAGCCTGGAAGGAGCATCCACGTGACCCGCGACGACGTCCAGCGCTGGCTCGATCGCTACGTGGCCGCCTGGATGGCCTACGACCAGGCCGCCATCGGCGACCTCTTCTCGGCCAATGCGGCGTACCGCTACCACCCCTGGGACGAGCCGCTGACCGGGCGCGAGGCGATCGTCCGCGACTGGCTCAACCCCGGCGGCGATCCGGCCGGGCGCGACAGGCCGGGTACCGTGGAGGCTCGCTACGAGTGCTACGCGGTGGACGGCGATCGCGCGGTCGCGATCGGCGACACGACGTACCGGGACGCGCCCGGCGGTCCGATTGTCCGTCGGTACGCGAACGCCTGGCTGATCGAGTTCGATGCCGACGGTCGCTGCCGGAGCTTCATCGAGTACTTCATGAAGCAGAAGCTCTGACCGAGGTTGCCGGCGCCATGGCGCGGCGGCAGCGCTCGCCAATGCCCTGTTAACAGCGCGCCGTATCCTCGGTCGTGATGGCCCGCCTGATCCTGGTCGTGGAAGACGAACCGACGCTCCGCGAGACCCTCAGCGAGGCGCTCGAGGCGGACGGCTTCCGGGTCACCGCCGCGGCCGACGGGCGAGCGGCCCTCGATCGCTTCCGCTCGGACCGTCCCGACCTCGTGCTCCTCGACCTCATGCTCCCCGAGATCTCCGGCATCGACGTCTGTCGGATCATCCGGGCCGAGTCGCCGGTCCCGATCATCATGCTGACGGCCCGTGGCTCCGAGGTCGACAAGGTGGTGGGCCTCGAGCTCGGTGCGGACGACTACGTCACGAAGCCCTTCTCGCTTCGAGAGCTTTCGGCCCGGATCCGGGCCGTCTTCCGCCGCGGCGAGCAGGCGGCCGCGACGGCGATGCCGCCGATGCTCGACCTCGGAACCGTCCAGGTGGATCTGGCCGGCCACCGGATCCTGCGCGACGGCGCCGAGGTTCCCGTCAAGCCAAAGGTCTTCGAGCTGCTGGCGTTCCTGGTCCGGCACCAGGGCCAGGTGGTCACGCGGGATCAGATCCTCGAGCTCGTCTGGGGCTATGACTACGCTGGCGAGACCCGGACGGTCGACGTCCACGTCCACTGGCTGCGGGCGGCGATCGAGAGCGATCCCGCCAGGCCCCTCCTGATCCAGACGATCCGCGGCGTCGGGTACGTGCTCCGCCGTCCCTGAGCAGACGTTGATCTCGGGGACACGCGGCGTTGACGGCCGCGGTCGATCCTCCGGTCATGCCCGGTTCGACCTCGACCCAGCTCCGCCCGACGGGCGGGGTCGATCCCGGTCTGCACCGATCCGCGACGCTGGATGGGCGTGCGTCCGGGTCAGTCGCCGGCTCCGACGAAGGATCCGGGGACCGTCGCGAGCCGTCCGCCGAACCCCCGCTCCTCCGGGGTCAAGGCGGCGAGCTCGCGGACGCGGCGCATCTCGCGGGCGCGCCCAGTGCTGCGAACGCGTCGCCCGACCAGGGCCCGGATCCCGTGAGTTCCGGTCCGGCCCGGGTCGAGGCGATCGTCGCCCAGCTCACCCCGATCCGGTCACGGGCGGCCCTCTTCTCGAGCTTCGAGCGAGAGGCGAATCCGAATGACGAGTTCGTGCGGGCGGCCTATGCCTGCGTCTGGGCGGATCTCGCGCTCGGCGTTGACCGCGGGAGCACGCGTCGGGCGCGCAGCCGGGCGACGATGGCTCGCTCGCCGGCCGCAGGGATCAGAGGACGCGGCTGAGGACCTGCCAGGCGACGAGGGCGACGAGCCCCGACGCGGGGATGGTGAGGACCCAGGCGACGATGATGTTGCCGGCCACGCCCCAGCGAACCGCCGAGAGCCGGTCGCTCGCGCCGACGCCCATGATCGCCGACGAGATGACATGGGTCGTCGAGACCGGCATGCCGAAGTGGGAGGCGGTCAGAATGACGGCCGCCGCCGTGGTCTCGGCCGCGAAGCCGTGGATGGGGTCCAGCTTGACCACGCGCTGGCCCATGGTCTTGATGATCCGCCACCCGCCGCCAGCGGTCCCGAGTGAGATCGCCGAGGCCGCCAGCCGGAATCGCTCGTGGAGGCGTCGCGGCTGGGCACGCTGGAAGAGGTTCATCAGGAGGACCATGAGCAGGAAGCCGAGGAGCAGCCCGAGCACCGGCGACGTCACCAGCGGGAAGATGACCTTGCCCCAGATGCCCTCCCACTTGTAGGCGCCTGTCCCGGCCGCGGCCAGGACCGCGCCGAGCAGACCGCCGATGAGGGCGTGGCTCGACGACGAGGGGATGCCGAGCCGCCATGTAATGATGTTCCAGGCGATCGCCCCAACGAGCGCGGCGACCACGATGATCTGGCCGGCGCTGCCGCCTGGCGTGTCGGCGATCCCGGACGAGATGGTCTTGGCGACCGCCGTCCCGGTGAGCGCCCCGAGGAAGTTCGCCGTCGCCGACATGAGGATCGCGTGGTCGGGGCGGAGGGCCCGGGTCGAGACCGACGTGGCGATCGCGTTCGCGGTGTCGTGGAAGCCGTTGATGTAGTCGAAGGCGATCGCGAACAGGAAGACCAGGATCAGGAGGAGGGAAACGCCACTGGGCACGGCCGAAAGGCTATCAGGTCAGGGACCTCGGGCGCCCCGCCGGTCGCGCCCGCTATCCTTCCCGCCATGCGCCTCAGCCAGCTCTTCTTCACGACCCTCCGTGACGATCCCGCCGACGTCGAGATGCCGTCGGCCCGCCTCCTCCTGCGCGCCGGCTACATCCGCCAGCTCGGGTCGGGGATCTATTCGCTCCTGCCGCTCGGCTTCCGCGTCACGAAGCGCGTCGAGCAGGTGGTCCGCGAGGAGATGGACCGGATCGGCAGCCAGGAGATGGAGATGCCGGTCGTCCATCCGGCCGAGGTCTGGAAGGAGAGCGGCCGCTACTACAAGATCGGGCCGGAGATGGCCCGCTTCAAGGACCGCGGCGAGCGGGACATGGTCCTGGCGATGACCCACGAGGAGGTCGTGGCCCTCCTCGTCCGCGACATCGTCAAAAGCTATCGCCAGCTGCCGATGATGGTCTACCACTTCCAGACCAAGTTCCGGGACGAGCCCCGATCCCGCGGCGGCCTGATCCGCGTCCGCGAGTTCGTCATGAAGGACGCCTATAGCCTCGACCGCGACGAGGCCGGGCTCGATCGCAACTACCGCCTCCAGTACGCGGCCTACGAGCGAATCTTCGAGCGCCTCGGGCTCAAGGCGATCGCGGTCGGCGCGGACGTCGGGATCATGGGCGGCTCGGGCGCCCATGAGTTCATGGTCATCAACGACTTCGGCGAGGACACCCTCGTCCTGTGCGATGCCTGCGGCTTCGCCGACAACCAGCAGATCGCGGTCGTCGGCAAGCCCGATCCGGCGCCCGAGGACGCCCTCCCGATGGCCGATGTCGAGACGCCGGATGCCACGACGATCGAGGCCCTGGCGACGTTCCTGGACATCCCCCGGTCGAAGACCGCCAAGGCGGCCTTCTTCGTGACCGGCGACGGCCGGTTCGTGGTCGCGATCGTCCGCGGCGACTACGACGTCAACGAGACCAAGCTCGTCAACGTCCTGAAGGCTCGCGGCGGGCTCCGGCCCGCCACCGTCGAAGAGATCAAGGCTCGGGGCATGGAGGCCGGTTACGGCTCGCCGATCGGCGCCCGGGACGCGGTTGTCGTGGTCGACGAGCTCGTGGTCCGCTCGCCGAACCTCGTGGCCGGCGCCAACCGCGTGGGCTGGCACGTCCGCAACGTCAACGTGCCGCGCGACTACACGCCGGATCACGTCGCCGAGATCGCCAACGCCCGGGCAGGCGATCCATGTCCCCGCTGCGGTCAGCCGGTCACGCTCCGGCAGGGGATCGAGGTCGGCAACATCTTCAAGCTCGGAACCGACTTCAGCGTCGCCTTCGGCTCGACCTACCTCGGCGAGGACGGCGTGGCCCATCCGGTCGTCATGGGCTCCTACGGGATCGGGCTCGGCCGGAACGTGGCCTGCATCGTCGAGGCCCACCACGACGCGAAGGGCATCGTCTGGCCCGACGAGGTCGCTCCGTACGTCGCCCACCTGGTCACGATCGGGTCGAACCGCGATGCCCAGGTTGCTGCGCTCGGCGACCGGCTCCACGAGATCGCCGCGGAGGCGGGCCGCGACATCCTCTACGACGACCGCGACGAGTCGCCCGGCGTCAAGTTCACGGACGCCGAACTCCTCGGCATGCCCTGGATCGTGACGATCAGTCCGCGCTCGCTCGCCGCCGGCGGCGCCGAGGTCACCCGCCGCGAGACTGGCGAGCGCTCGACCGTCCCGATCGCGACCCTCGAGGGCTGGCTCCGGACCGGTTTCGCCGAGCCGCCCGGTCCGGACCTGAGCGGCGCCCCGACGGCGTAGCCCCACGCACCAAGTCGTCCTCCGCGACGACGCTGCCCCCAGGGACGACGCAGCCTCCAGGGATGACGCAGCGTTGCGGGTCAGCCGCCGTTCATGCGGGCGGCGGCGACTGGACCGGCCCGGCGGAGTTCGGGTTGGTGATATCGACGAGGATCAGGAAACTGCCGCCCTCGGCTCCGGTCGCTGCCGCGGCCTTCGCCTCGGAGTGGACGAGGTAGCCCCCCTCGTTGGCGATCCAGACGTCCGACGACCACTGGCCCTGAAAGCCGGCGACCGCCCCGAGGAGCGCCCCCACGGCCTGATCACCCGAGTAGCGGGTGGTCGCCACGCCGTTCTTCGTCTCGGTCCCGGCCGCCGTGAAGTTGCCGCCGATCCCGGCGAAGTAGAGGCCGAACATCTGCTCCGGCCGGTAGCCGACCAGTGACTGGATGAAGGTGTCGGCCTGGGCAGACGGGACCTCGGTCCACGGGCCGTTCGGGCCACTGCTGGAGATCCAGGCCTGGCTGCCGATGGTCACGATGCCCAGCCCGCCGGTGACGTTGCCGCTCGCGTCGAGGTCCGACTGCAGGAGCGAGCTGGCCTTCTCGGGCTTGTTGACGACGGTGCCGGTCATGAGCGTGTGGGAGGCCGTGGTCACGCTGCCGGTGACCGACGTCGACTGGAACTCGACCCTGAAGTTGTAACTGGCGAGGGCGTCGAGCGCCGTCGACGCCGCGGCGAAGGCCGTTCCGCCGTTGGCGCCACCGGAGCCGGCGGAGGGCGTCGCCTGGTTGCGAGTGGCCGCCGCCGTCGGGGTGGCACCTGCGCCGGTCCTGCTGCCGGCTGCCGTCGTCGGCGCCGCCGAGGCGGAACCGCCGCAGGCGCTCACGGCCAGTGCGGCAACCAGCGTGCCGACCCCGACGTGCCGATGGCCCCTGAACTGGCGCGCGCCGCGTGGCCCCTTGCCTGTCGTGCTCATCGATGCCCCTCCCGTACCCGTGACCGCCTGATCAAACGTTCAGCTGCCGTCGGCGATGAGGACCACCTCGTCGACCGTGGTGCCGTCGAGCGCCTGCACGCTGCCGTTGCTCGTCGCGGGCACTTCCGTGACCAGGGTCGTGCTCGCGATGGCGCCCGCGGGCACGAGATCGGCGGCCGGATCGTCGGTCCGGGCGACGGCGAAAGTCACGCTCGGCGGGATCGCCGCGCCGATGCCGATCTCGCTGATCCGATACGGCGAGCCCTTGGCCTTGAGCGCGGCGTTGGCCCGCTCCTGGAGCGCCGTGGCCTTGATGATCACGTCGGCGAGGACGGCCGGATCGATGCGGTCGATGGCCGTGGCCACGCCGCGCTTCGCCCTCGACAGGGCCTGGCGTGCCTTCTCCGCGGTGGCCGGATCCTTCATCGCCGCCGATGCCCGGTCGGCCTCCTCGCTCACCGTGTGGCGGGCCTGGTCGGCCGCCGCCCTGGCCTGCTCGGCCGCCACCGATGCGGCCTGTTTCGCGCGTTCCAGGAAGCTCATGGTTCCGGCGATCCCCCAATCGTGTGTCCGGAGTGCCGGGCGCTCAGCCGCGTCGTGCCGGCGTCCCGAAGCCTTGGGCCAGCCAGTGGCTTCAGACATCGGCGCATCCTAGCGCTCGGGCGGCCCCATCGTGGGGCGTTCCGGGCGAGACGGCCCGCGAGGTCGAGGTCCCGAGGATTCGCGCGAGGCGAGGCGCCGGTCAGGGTTTCCCCGGTAGCGGATGTCCGGCGCCGCATGTACGGTCCTTCTGCCGAAGGCGAGACATCCCAGCGGATTGGACGTCAGCCGGGACAGCTGAGCGGGTCAGGCGTGCTTGATGGTGATCCGCTCGATGATGTTGGCGACGTCCTCGCACTTGTCGATCGTGGCCTCGAGGAGGGCGTAGACCTCCTTCCACTTGATGATCTCGACCGGGTCGCCGCCACCGGAGAAGAGGTCGGCGATGGCCTGGCGGGCCAGCGAGTCGCCCTCGTTCTCGAGGCGATGGACCTCGATCCAGTACTTGTCGAGGCCCTTGAAGCCGCGCAGGTGGGTCAGGGCCTCGTGGAGCTGCTCGCACTGGCGAACGATGATCGAGGCCTGCTGGACCGCGACCGCCGTCGGTGCCTCGACCCGGTAGAGGACGAACGTGTCGGCCACCTCCTCGATGAAGTCGAGGACGTCGTCGAGGCCGCTGATCAGGGCGTAGATCTCCTCGCGGTCGAAGGGCGTGACGAAGGTTGCCTCCAAACGGTGGCCGATCGCGTGGCTGAGCTCGTCGCCCCGGTGCTCGGCATCCCGGATCTCACCGGCCCGGCGCTCGAGGACGTCGTAGGAGCGGAGCATCGCCTCGAGCAGGCGGGCCGCCCCGAGGACGTTGGCCGCGTCCTCGACGAAGAGATCGAAGAACCGCTCCTCGCGGGGAATGAGGCGCAATCGCAACGGGGTCTCCCTGGCCGGTCCGGCCCGATGGCATCGCGTCGCCGGAGGAGGCGACGGTGTTCACAGAGTAGCGCGGTCGGCCCGGCCCGGGCCCGGCGACCGTCCCGTCGCCTGTGCCATGCTCCCGGCATGGATTGGCTGATCGTGGTGTTCGTGGCGGCCCAGGCGGTGCTCATCGCCGTCGCGGCGGCGGTCGCCCTTGCCCGCGGCCGGACCCTCGACGCGATCGCCGACCGGCTCGCCGGCGACCGGCGCCCGGCGGCCGCCGCCACGCCCGACGGCGAGGCGCTCCTCGACGCGATCGGCGGCCTCCAGCGACGGGCGGAGGGAGCGGAGTTCGCGCTCGATCAACGCCTCCGCGACCTTGCCTACCTGGCCGACCTCATCGGTGTCGGCGTCGTCCGGCTCACCGACGACCTGCGCGTCGAGGTCGCCAACACGGCCGCCCACGTCTTCCTCGAGCGGGCCCCCGGGACGATGCTCGGTCGCACGGCCATCGAGGCCCTCGGGGACCACCGGCTCGAGGCCATCGCCCGCGAGGCGGTGGAGCGGGGGAGCGCCACCGGCGAGATCACCCTCCGCGATGCGGACGGGCCGACGCTGGTGGTCCGCGCCAGGCGTTCGCCGATCCTCGGGATCTGGCTCGTCCTGGAGGACGTGGCCGAGCTGCGGCGACTGCAGCGAATCCGGGCGGAGTTCATCGACAACCTGTCCCACGAGCTGCGGACCCCGATCACGACGATCGGGCTCCTGGCCGAGACGCTCGCCCGGGATGCCGAGGTCGCCGGCGACGGGGTGCCGGCCCGGATGCGGGAGCGCATCGGGAAGCTCGAGGTCGAGACCGGGACCGTCGCCCAGATGGTCAGCGAGCTCCTGGACCTGGCCCGGATCGAGAGCGGCGGCCGTCAGCTCCTGCTCGACGACGTCGACCTCGGCCGGGCCGCGTCCGACGCGGTGGAACGGCTGCGGCCGTTCGCGGACCGCCAGGGCATCCACCTCGAGGTCGAGGCTGCCCCCGACCTGCCGTTCGTCCGGGGCGAAGCGGCCCAGCTCGGCCGGGTCATCACCAACCTCGTCCACAACGCGGTCAAGTTCAGCCCTGCCGAGTCGACGGTCACGGTCAGCGTCGTCCGTGCCGGCGACGCCGTCGAGGTCGCAGTGGCCGATCATGGTGTCGGCATCGCCGCAGCCGACCTGCCCCGGATCTTCGAGCGCTTCTACAAGGCCGATCGCTCCCGGACGTCGGGTGGCGGGACCGGCCTGGGCCTCGCCATCGCCCGCCACATCGTCGAGGGTCACGGGGGCCGGATCACCGTGGCCTCGCTGGAGGGCGCCGGCGCCACGTTCACCGTCCGCCTGCCGGTCCCCGAGCCGGCCGCAACCCGAGGAGACCGATGACCCAGCTCACCGTCGCGACGATCAACCTCCGCAACATCGCTGACCGCTGGCCGGAGCGACTGCCGCTCCTCCTCGCCGACATGGCCGCCCTTCAGCCCGACCTGCTCGGCCTGCAGGAGTGCGTCTTCGCCGTCAACCAGGATCGCGTCCTCGCCGCGGCTGGGGAGGCCCGCTACGGCGTCCATCGGGGCTGGGCGGGGCGGCCCGAATACGGCAACAGCATTCTTGTCCGGGAGCCTCGCGCTGTCGAGGAGCCGCCGGAGCGGCTGGAGCTCGGCCGGAATCGCTCGGCGCTGCGGGTCGTGGTCGGCGGCAGCGGTCCGCGGCCCGTCGCCATGGTCGCCACCCATCTCCATCACGTGCCCGCCGATGAGGACGCCCGGGAGGAGCAGGTCCGCGCGCTGGTCGCCTGGCTGGATGCCCGGCCCGCGGCCGGTGGCACGATCGTGGTCGGCGACTTCAACGCCGAGCCGGTCGAGGCGGCCTACCGGGTCATGGTCGAGGCGGGCTTCCGCTCGGCCCACGCCGAAGCCACGGGCGCGGAGCCGGCGGTCACCTGGCCCTCGGGAATCCAGGCGCCCGGGATGGACGTGGATGGCGAGCCCGGCTGCCTGGACTACATCTGGCTGCGGGGACCGCTCCGGGCGACCGCCTGCCGGCTCGCCTTCGATCGGCCGGCGGCCGACGATCCGACGCTCTACCCATCGGACCATCTCGGGCTGGCGGCCACGGTCGAGGTCGAGGGTTGACCACGCCACGCGCGCTTCGCCTCGCCCACCGCGGGGACTGGCGGGCGGCGCCCGAGAACACGCTGGCGGCGATGGTCGCGGCGCTCCGGAACCCGGCCTGCGACGGCCTCGAGTTCGATGTCCGGGGCTCCGCCGACGGGATCCCGATCCTCCTCCACGACGCCACCCTCGAGCGGGTCCAGGGTCGTCCCGACCGGCCCGAGACGCTGCCGGCGACGGCCCTCCGCCGCCTCGGCGTCCCGACCCTGGCCGAGGTCCTTGCCGCCGCGGGAACGGGGCCCTTCCTCGACGTCGAGCTGAAGGGCGAACCGCTGCTCGGGGTCGTGCCGGTGCTGGAGGCGGCGCGCGGTCAGGCCCTCGAGCGGGCGGTCGTCTCGTCCTTCGAGCCCGAGACGCTCGCCTGGATCGGCCACCGGCGGCCGGCATGGCCGCGCTGGCTCAACGTCGAGGACCTGTCGCCGGCGACGCTCGCCCTGGCGCGCGACCTCGGCTGTCGCGGCCTCTCCGTCGACTGGCGGGCGATCCGCCCGGCGGGCATCCGGGCGGCCCATGCCGCCGGCCTGGAGATCGCTGGCTGGACGGTACGGCGGAAGGCGACCGCGACTCGCCTGGAGCGCCTGGGGGTCATGGCGCTGTGCGTGGAGGCGGCCGCCCTCGACGGCTGATATAGCTCCTTGTGGGAGTCGATGATGGCACCGACCTCCACGGGGAGACCGGCGCCCGGCTATCCGGCAGATGACCGTTGGGTCTAGTGTCCGGCCCCCGACCTCTGGCCCTGAACGGTGATCGGGATCCGACG
>JACQEH010000132.1 GCA_016200675.1 Chloroflexota bacterium
ACCGTCCTGGCCGGCATCGTCATCGCCTTCGTGCTGGCCTTCCTGTCGCTCAGCCAGAGCGTCCGGGTGGCCGCCACGAGCTACGACATCGTCAGGCTCGGGTCGGAGTACGAGCGCCTCGACGCCCGCCGGCTCGACCTTCGTTCGAACCTCGACAGGCTCGGCTCCGAGCCGGCGATTCGCAAGTTGGGGCTGGACGACGGCCTCGGCCAGCTCGATGCGCCCCTGATCATTCCGGCCCGCTAGCGGCGATCGGAGTCGCCTCGTGATCCTCGGTCGAACAGATTCGCGCGGCCGCCTCCTGTTCCTGCTGCTCGCCTTCCTGCTGGCCTCGAGCGCCCTCGTCGCTCGCCTCAGCTGGTGGCAGATCGCCCGTCGCGACGACCTCGCCGCGAGTGCCCATCGCCAGATCTACCTTCGGACCGTGGTTCCCGCGAAGCGCGGCTCCATCTTCGACCGGAGCGGCACCGTCGTCCTCGCCGCGAGCGTCACCCGCGACCGCCTGACAGCAAACCCGCGGGTCCTCTCGAGCGCCCAGCGGGAGGCCCTCATCAGTCTCCTCACGACCAAGCTCGGACTCGTTGACGCCGGCGTCGCCGACCTCCGGAGCCGCCTCGCCGTCGACCGCACCTATGCCATCATCGCCCGCGACCTCGTGCCCGAAACGACTCAGGCGATCATCGCGACGGCCGCCGATGCCGGAATCCCGGGCCTGGGCGTCGAGTCGGCCCAGGTCCGCCAGTACCCGCAATCGGGCGGTGGGCCTCAGACCTCGCTGGCTGCGCAGCTCCTGGGCTTCGTCAACCGCGACGGGCAGGGCCAGTACGGCGTCGAGCAGTACTACCAGGACCAGCTCGCAGGCACGCCCACGATCATGGAATCTGATCGCGATGCCAACGGCCAGCCCGTGGTCGAGACGCAGCACACCGTCGCTGCCGGGTCGCCCGGAACCGACCTCTCGCTGACGATCGACGCCGGGCTCCAGCTGGCCGTGGAGCAGGAGGTCATGGCGGCCTGGGTCGCCGACCGGGCAAAGAGCGTCTCGGCGGTGGTGATGGACCCGTACACCGGCGCCATCCTGGCCGAGGCCACCTACCCGTCGTACGACGCGAACGACTACGCCGCCGTCGCCACGAGCGACGCCAACCGCTTCATCGACCCGATCGTCTCGAGCGTCTACGAGCCCGGCTCCGTCTTCAAGATGCCGACCGTCATCGCCGGGCTGGAGACGGGCACCGCGACGCTCGACAAGGAGTACGACGACAGCGGGCTGCTCCGTCTCGACAACGGCCGGACCAAGATCACGGACGCCGATCGGAAGCCGATGGGCATCCTCAAGCTGGCCGACGCGATCGCCTTCTCCAGGAACGTCGTCGCGGCCCGCGTCGCGCTCGGCCTCGCCCCGACGCTCCAGGCTGCAGCGAAGGTGCTTCACGAGGTCTGGACGCGCCTCGGCTTCGGTGCCCCGACGGGCGTCGACCTGGCCGGCGAGACGGGCGGCCTCGTCCACGACCCGACCAAGTCGGCGTGGGGCGAGATCGACCTTGCGAACGGCTCCTTCGGCCAGGGCGTCGCCGTGACCCCGATCCAGCTGGCCGACGCGTACGCCGCGATGGTGAACGGCGGGACGCTCGTGCGGCCCCACGTCGTCGGCGCGATCGACGGAGTTCCCGTCACGGTGAAGGACCGCGGCCGCGTCCTTGATGCGAGCCTCAGCCCGAAGCTCATCGACCTCATGAACCACGTCGTCACGACGGTGCCGTTCTATCGCGACCGGACGCTCATTCCGGGCTACTACGTCGGCGGCAAGACGGGCACCGCCCAGATCTGGGACTCGACCGTGCGCGACTGGAAGCCGGATGTCTTCAACTTCTCGTTCGTCGGCTATGTCGGCCGCAAGGCGGGCCGGCCCGATGTCCTCGTCGCGGTCAAGATCAACGAGGGTGTCCCGACCGTCCGGCGCGTCGGGCAGCTGGCCATGCCGGTGATGTCCTTCGAGCTCTTCCGTCGGATCGCCACCGACACCATGGCCGTGCCCGGGCTCCTGCCCGACCTGCCGCCGGACCCCGTCGCGTCCGAGCGGCCCGGCCACTGAGGCGGGGGGATGCCCGGGCCCGCCGCCGCCGCGCTCCGCGTGCCCGCGCGACGCCGCCGCGCCGCGCCGACGACCTCGTGTGCCACACTTGGGCGCGTGTCCGACGCCCCGACCCATGCCCGATCGGGCCGCGTCCAACCGGCCGGCGGGAGCGGTCCCGAGGCTCTGACCGCCACCGACCTCGTGGCGTGGGCGGACGGCCGGCTGCTCCGCGATTCGCTCCGCCCGATCCACGGGGCGGCCGTCGACTCGCGCCTGGTGCGTCCCGGCGAGCTGTTCGTTGCCCTCCCCGGCGAACGCACCGACGGCCATCGATTCCTTCGCGAGGCGGTCATGGCCGGCGCCGCGGCCCTGCTCGTGGCCAGCGAGCCCGACGCCGCGACGATGGGGGCCCTCGGCGACGTGACGATCGTGGCGGTCGACGACCCGCTGGCCGCCCTCCAGCGCCTGGCCGGGGCCTGGCGGCAACGCTTCCGGCCCCTCGTCGTGGGCGTGACCGGCAGCATCGCCAAGACGTCGACGAAGGAGGCCGTGGCGGCGGTCCTGGGGGGCCGCGGCCGGACGCTCCGGAGCGAGGGCAACCGCAACAACGAGGTCGGACTGCCGCTGACCCTCCTGCGCCTCGATCGGAGCGACGTCAACGCGGTCCTCGAGATGGGCATGTACGCGGCCGGCGAGATCGCCCAGCTGGCGGCGCTCGCCGAGCCCCAGATCGGTGTCGTGACGGCGGTCCTGGGGGTCCACCTGAGCCGGATCGGGACGATCGACGCAGTCGAGAACGCCAAGGCGGAGCTCGTGGAAGCCCTGCCGCAGGACGGCACCGCCATCCTGAACGCCGATGACTTCCGGGTTCGACGGATGGCGGCCCGGACACCCGCCGGGACCATGACCTATGGCTTCGCCGCCGATGCTGACGTCGGCGCCGAGCGCGTCCGGTCGGCCGGCACCGCCGGCATGCGCTTCGTGCTCCGGCTAAGCCTCAACGCCGGGACCCGTCGCCTGCCGGCCGCGATTCCGGGCCTCGGCCGGCTCTCGGTCCACAACGCGCTGGCCGGCGCGGCCGTCGGCGTGGCCGCTGGCATGAGCGCCGAGTCGATCGTCGCCGCCCTGGCCGGGGGCTGGGGCGCGCCGCATCGGGTGCAGCTCGTGCCCGCCGGCGAGGCGACGCTCATCGACGACACCTACAACGCCTCGCCGGCCTCCGTCGTGGCCGCCCTCGAGCTGCTGGGCGGACTGCCCGGCCGCCACGTGGCCGTGCTGGGCGAGATGCTCGAGCTGGGCGACGCCGCCGCGGCCGGCCACCACGACGTCGGCCGGGCCGCGGCCGGGATCTGCGACCTCCTCGTCACCGTCGGGCCGGGAGCGTCAGGGATCGCCGCCGGCGCCCGGGCGGGCGGGATGGCTCCTTCGCTCGTGGTCGAGGTGCCGGACCGTGCCGCCGGCGTCGAGGAGCTCCGGCGCCGTATCCGGGCGGGCGACATGGTCCTGATCAAGGGATCGCGCGGCGTCGAGCTCGACCTCCTCGTCGACGAGCTGCGGACCGACCGCCCGTGACCGTCGAGCTGATCCAGGGCCTGCTCCTGGCCTTCTTCCTCGTGGTCATCCTCATGCCCTCCTACATCCGCCTCCTGCGGGCGATGGGCATGGGCAAACGGATCCGGCGCGACGGACCCGAGACCCACCTGGTGAAGGAGGGCGTGCCGACGATGGGCGGCCTCCTCCTGATCATCATCGTGGTTATCACCTACTACCTCTTCCGGGGCGCTCCGGAGCGGGGCATCATCGCCCCCCTCGCGACGCTGGTCCTGGTGGCGATCCTGGGCGCCTTCGACGACTACCTCAACGTCCGGACGGGCGAGGGCATCCGCGCCCGGCAGAAGATGCTGTGGCTGGTGGTCGTGGGGATCGTGGCAGCCTTCCAGATCCAGTCGACCTACAAGATCGACGAGATCGCGGTCCCCTTCATCGGCGCGGTCTCGATCGTCCCGTGGCTCTTCGTCGCCTTCGCCGCCCTGGCCATCGTGGCCGCGGCCAACGGCGTGAACATCACCGACGGCCTGGACGGGCTGGCCGGCGGGACGCTGATCTTCGCCTTCGTGGCCTTCATGCTGATCGCCCTCCTGAACCAGCCGACGCAGCCGAACCTGGCCTTCCTGTGCGCCCTGATCATCGGCGCCCTCCTGGGATTCCTGTGGTTCAACGTCCACCCCGCCCAGGTCATCATGGGCGACTCCGGGTCGCTCGCCCTGGGGGCCACCCTGGCTGTCACCGCCCTCATCACCGGCCAGATCCTGGTCCTTCCCCTCATCGGCCTCATCTTCGTCGTCGAGACCGGCTCGGTCGTCATTCAGATCCTCTACTTCAAGCTGACCCACGGCCGCCGGATCTTCCGGATGTCGCCGATCCACCACCACTTCGAGCTGTCGGGCTGGGACGAGGAGAAGATCACCCTTCGCTTCTGGATCGTCGGCATCCTCGCCGGCCTCCTGGGCGTCGTCTTCTTCCTCGCCTCGATCAAACGATTGAAGTGACGCCGATGACGCTCCAAGGTC
>JACQEH010000152.1 GCA_016200675.1 Chloroflexota bacterium
ATTGCCCTGGCCCTCAGAAGACTCCATTCGGATGTCTTTGACGCGGGCAACGTCAGCCGGGTCGGCCCGGTGATCGCACTGGCGGTGCGTGCCGGGGCCGACCTGGCGCAGCTGGTCGGTGGCCAATCGGACACACAGTCAGGCGAGATCCGCCACGTCACGTCGGGCTACGTCGCGCTGATGCGGGAGATCGACGGTGAGAATCGCCGCAGACGATCCTCCACGGTCGGGCTGGCGGAGGCGTGGTTTCGGCTCTGCGAAGCCGAGGAGGCCCGCGGGCTGGGCAAGCCCTCCTCGGAAGCGTGGTCGACGGCAGCTCGCGCCTTCGCCAGCCTCGGGATGCCGTATCAGCAGGCCTACGCGCGGTGGCGGGAGGCCGAGGCACATCTCGCCGCCCGAGGGCACCGAGGCCACGCCGTCGGTGCGCTCGTCGAAGCGCACCGGCTTGCGACCCAGCTTGGGGCGGAGCCGCTCCGAGGTGAGGTCGAGGGGGTCGCTCGCCGCGCGAGGGTTGACCTGGATCGTCAACGGCAAGCGGCTGACCGCCCCCGGAAACCCGATGCCGCGTTCGGGCTGACCGCCCGTGAGCTCGAGGTGCTCGACCTCCTGGTCGCAGGGCTGACCAACCGCGAGATCGGTGGACGGCTGTTCATCAGCGAGAACACCGCGGGCGTGCATGTCTCGAACATCCTGGGCAAGCTCGGCGTATCGCGACGCATCGAGGCGGCGGCGGTCGCCCATCGGCTCGGGCTGCTCGAGGCCCGGAAGCCCCCCGAGCAGCAAGTTTCATAGGCGCCTGAGCACAGACCGGGCACCTCGGGATCGACGGGTATACTGCGCAGGCTCATCCGGGCCCAACGGACGCCCGATCGACGCCCCGAGTTCAGAGGACCCTTTGCCCGGCTTGCTCGACCGCCTCCTCGGCATCTTTTCCCGCGACATCGGCATCGACCTCGGGACGGCCAACACGCTCGTCCACGTCCGCGATCGCGGGATCGTCATCAGCGAGCCGTCGGTGGTGGCCATCGAGGCCCGGACCAAGAAGGTTCTGGCGATCGGGGCGGAGGCCAAGCGGATGGTCGGCCGGACGCCGGCCAACATCATCGCCGTGCGGCCGCTCCGGGACGGGGTCATCAGCGACTTCGACGTGACCGAGCAGATGATCAAGTACTTCGTCGACAAGGTCCACGACCGGGTCGGGCTCATCGCCCGGCCGCGGATGCTCATCGGCATCCCGTCCGGCGTGACCGAGGTCGAGAAGCGCGCTGTCCGCGACGCGGCCCTCAACAGCGGCGCCCGCTGGGCCCGCCTCATCGAGGAGCCCATGGCCGCCGCGATCGGTGCCGGTCTGCCGGTCAGCGAGCCTTCGGGCAGCCTCATCGTCGACATCGGCGGCGGCACGACCGAGGTCGCGGTCATCAGCCTCGGCGGCATCGTCGTCAGCCGCAGCATCCGGATCGGTGGCGACGAGATGGATCAGGACATCGTCAACTTCGCCCGCCGCGAGTACAACCTCTTCCTCGGCGAGCGGACGGCCGAGGACATCAAGATCGCCATCGGCTCGGCCTATCCGGGTGACTGGGATCAGCAGCGCATCAACCTCCGCGGCCGGGATCTGCTGACGGGCCTGCCCCGGAGCGTCGAGGTCGGGGCCGACCAGATCCGCGAGGCGATCGAGCCGTCCGTGGTCCAGATCGTGGACACCATCCGCGACACGATCGAGGAGACCCCGCCCGAGCTCGTCGCCGACATCATGGACCAGGGCATCGTCCTGGCCGGCGGCGGGGCGCTCCTGGCCGGCCTCGACCGGCGCGTCGCCGAGGCGACCCAGATGCCGGTCCACGTCGCTGACGATCCGTTGACGTGCGTCGCCCGGGGCACCGGGATCGTCCTCCAGGAGATGGACACGATGGAGCGCGTCCTGGTCACCGACACCTACATCCGCCCGCCCCGCTGAGATCGGCGAGGCACCCTCCCCGGGGCGCCGCACCACAGCCCAGGACCGCAGATGAGCGCCGTCTTCGCCAATCGGACCGCCCGCCGCCGCGCCATCGCCTACGTCGGCGTTCTTGCGGCCACGCTGGTCATGATGGCCGTCTCGGCCAACCCGTTCGTGATCGAGCTCCAGCGCGGTCTCGGCTTCGCCTTCAAGCCCGTCCAGTCGGCCATCAGCGGGTTCGGCCAGGGCCTCAGCTCGATTGCCGCAGCGATCGGGGAGATCGACCAGCTGCGGATCGAGAACCAGGCCCTTCGGGCCGAGAACGAGCGGATCAAGGAGGAGGCCCTGCAGGCCGAGGAGATCCGGCGCCAGAACGAGGTCCTGACCGGCCTGCTCCAGCTTCGCAATGGCTTCGACTACAAGACGGCCGCCGCCGCCGTCATCGCCAGGGACTCGTCGGAGGTCCAGCAGCGCGTCGTCCTGGATCGTGGCACGGGCGACGGGATCGCCATCGGCAACGTCGTTGTCTCGAGCGGCGGCGCCCTCGTCGGGCGGGTCATCGAGGCGAACGTCGGGACGGCGACCGTCCAGCTCATCAGCGATCCCGGCTCGACCGTCATCGGCCAGCTCCTGTCGAGCCTCGCCACGGGCGAGGTCAGCGGCCAGCAGCCGGGCAGCCTCCGCATGCAGAACATCGACGCCGCGGTCAGCGTCGGCCTCGGCGAAGAGGTCGTGACGGCCGGCATCGAGCTTGCCGGTGGCATCCGTTCGCCGTACCCGAAGGGGCTCGTCATCGGGACCGTCATCGACGTCCGGCGGGATGCCAACGAGGTCGTCCAGACAGCGTTCCTGGAGCCGGCCGCGGACCTGGAGCACCTCGAGTTCGCCCTCGTCATCCTCGACTACCGGGGCGGCCTGCCGGCCCTCGGCGAGCAGCCTCAGAGCTGCACCCCGAACGCCGACGGAACGATCCCGTCCGGCGAGCAGCCGTGCATCGAGCCGAGCGCAAGCCCGAGGACAAGCTTGAGACCGAGCGCAAGCCCGAGGCCGAGCCCCACCCGCTGAATTCGCGGTGCGCCGCGGGACCGCCCCGGCCCCCACCCCACGACGAGCGTCCCCCCCGGACCCCACCAGGCGGCCAGCCGATGGAGCCATGGCTGCTGGTACCCCTTCGGCATTGAGCCGCGAGCTCACGGGGCGGAGGCTGTGAGCACCAGATCCCCCCAGGCCCGGCGTGGGCCCAATCGGAGCTCACCGGATGCGTCATCTCACCCGGGTCCTCGTGCTCGCCGTCGTCGGCGGCCTGCTCGCCGCCGGCCCTGCCGCGGCGTCGGCGTCGAGGACCGCGGTCGGGTCGAGCACGGGCGTGGCGACCAGCGTCGCGCTCTCCAGCGCCAAGGTTGTGATCATCGTCGGGCCGACCCAAGGGGCGACGTCGAGCTACCGATCCGACGGCGACGCGGCCTACGCGGCAGCCGTCCAGTACTCATCGAACGTCGTCAAGGTCTACTCGCCGAATGCGACCTGGTCGGCCGTCCAGTCTGCCGTCGCCGGGGCGTCGATTGTGGTCTACCTCGGCCACGGCAACGGCTGGCCGGCGCCGTATCCGTGGGACCCGAAATACACGACCAGGGATGGGTTCGGCCTGAACGACCCTGCCAACTTGACCGACAACGTCCACAAGTACTACGGCGAGCCGGCGATCTCGACCCTCCAGTTCGCTCCGAATGCCGTGGTCCTGCTCAACCACCTCTGCTACGCGTCCGGCAACTCCGAGCCCGGCAACCCCGAGCCGACGACGAACGTGGCCATGCAGCGCGTCGACAACTATGGCCAGGGCTTCCTCGCCGCCGGCGCGCGGGCCGTCATTGCCGAGGGCCGAGGCGGCCTCGGGGGCCTCATCCGGGACCTCTTCACCACCCACCAGACCGTCGTCGACGCCTGGCGGAACCAATACGACTACCACGGCAACGAGTTCTCCTTCCAGTCTCCGCGCAGCCCTGCGTACACCGCGTTCATGGATCCGGACCAGCCGTCGAGCGGCTACTACCGCTCCTTCATCGGCAACCCGGACCTGCGGACCGACGACGTGACCGGCGTGCCGTATGTCCCGACGGATACGGCACCGGCCAGCCTGCAGTCGCCGGGTGCAGCAACGGTTGCCGCTGGCGGCGCAACGCTTTACGCCGACAGCTCGCTCGCCTCGACTACGGGATTGGTGGCGCCCGGTCAGGCCGTCCGTGTCGACAGCCTCGCCGGCGGTTCGCCCGGCGTGCCGGCGGCGGCGCATGTCCGGACGCTCAACGGGTCCAGCCAGGGCTGGACACAGGCCACGACGCTGGTGCCGCAGGACTCGCAGGGCCCCCAGCTCTGGAGCGCCGACGGCTCCCGGGCGATCTCGCCCAACGGTGACGGCATCGCCGACACGATGAGCCTCGCGGTTCGCTTCTCGGAGAGCGTGGCCTGGTCGGCGGCGGTCCGGAACTCGTCGGGGACGCCGGTCTGGAGCACATCGGGGAACGGCGCCACGGCGACCCTGGCGTGGGACGCCAAGGTCGGCGGCGGGACCGCCCCGAACGGGACCTACGTGCTCACGATCGCCGCGAACGACGCCTGGGGGAACCCCAACCTCGCCAGCCAGATCGTCCTGATCGTTGACTCCGCACGGGTGCCGGTCCGCCTCTCGGGGCCGGATCGGTACGCGACCGCCGCCGCCATCAGTGCGGCCACCTATGCGCCGGGTGTCCCGGTGGCCTACATCGCCACCGGTGAGAACTTCGCCGACGCCCTCGCCGGGGCGCCCGCCGCGGGCTCGGCCGGTGGCCCCATCCTCCTCGTCCCGACCTCCTCGATCCCGTCCGTCATCGCCGCCGAGCTGACCCGCCTGCAGCCGGCCCGGATCGTGGTCCTGGGCGGCCCGAGCGTCGTCTGGCCGTCGGTGCTGGTGGTGCTCAAGGCCTATATCCCCTCCTAGGGGCGCCGCCGCCGCCCGGCTCCCGGCCGGGCAGCGCGCACGTCCCCGGGTCGGCGACTCCGGGCTCGCTAGACTCCAGGGCATGACCGTGCGCGAGGAGCCCGATCCAGCCGGCCACGGCCTCGGGTCAGGGGCGTGGGTGGTCCTGCCGACCTACCAGGAAGCCGAGAATTTGCCCGGCATCGCAGCCGCGATCCTCGGCGCCCTCCCCGGCGCGACGCTCCTCGTCGTCGACGACAACTCGCCCGACGGAACAGGCGAGATCGCCGAGGGGCTGGCATCGTCTAGCAACAGGCTCCAGGTCCTGCATCGGCCGGGCAAGCAAGGACTCGGACGGGCCTATCTCGATGGCTTCCGGGTGGCGCTCGCCGGCGGGGCCGCCATCGTCATCCAGATGGACGCGGACTGGTCGCACGATCCTCATGCCCTGCCGTCCCTCATCCTGCCGATCCTCGAGGATCGGGCGGACCTGGTGATCGGGAGCCGCTACGTCCGCGGCGGGCGGGTCGAAGACTGGGGCCTCGGCCGGCGGCTCATCTCCCGCGGTGGGAGCCGCTTCGCCCGGGTGGTGCTGCGGCTGCGCCCGAGCGACCTGACGGGCGGGTTCAAGGCCTGGCGGGCGGCGACGCTCGCAGCTCTGCCCTTCGACGGCATCCATGCCGGGGGCTACGTCTTCCAGATCGAGATGACGCACCGCGCTGCACGCGCGGGCGCCCGCGTGGCCGAGGTTCCGATCACCTTCCGGGACCGACGGGTCGGGAGTTCCAAGATGTCGCGGCGGATCATCTTCGAGGCGCTGGTCGTGGTGGTCCGGCTGCGGGCCGAGGAGCTCGCCGGCAGGGTCCGCCGATCGGGAGGCCGGTAGCAAGGCTAGGTCGGCCTTCGGGCTGGGTTCCACGGGGCGGGTCGGAGCGGCGGACCGTCGTCGCTAATTGGCCCGGA
Organism: Chloroflexota bacterium; assembly: GCA_016200675.1. Taxonomy (GTDB): domain Bacteria; phylum Chloroflexota; class Limnocylindria; order Limnocylindrales; family CSP1-4; genus UBA5189. The sequence goes on from JACQEH010000152.1 coordinate 5,856, forward strand.
TGCCGATCCGGGGGAGGCTCCCGGCCACGACCTCGTAGGGATAGGAGCGTCGGCGCGCCGATCGCCGCCTTCTTCCAGGTGCCCCGGATCACTCGCCCGTTCGTGCTGATGATCGCCTCGCCGCCGCCGACGTCGGCCGCCTCGAGCCGGTGCTTCTGCGGCTGGCCGTCGTTGAGGGGCCCGAAGCGCATCCGCAGGATCACGACATTCGTGGGTGCCACCGGCAGCCCGTCGTCGGCGTCGACCTGCGGGGTCGCCGAGCCGTCGATGTAGCGCTGGTAGGTGTTTGTCGCCGCGTCATAGCGGTAGCGGATCGTCTCGTAGGGGTAGGTCACCGTGATCGTCGTGCCCTGCGGCCGTGCATCCGCGGCCAGGGGATCGCCGAAGGTCCAGGCGGGGGTCACGGGACCATCGACCGCCCCCACGATGGCTGCCATCGCGGTGAGACGCTGCGTGTCGGTGTAGAGGTTGTGTGGCGCGGCACGATCGGTGACTCGGAACATGTCGGTGCCATCGAAGCGCAGCCCGTCGGCGTTGTAGACGAGCTGGCCGTGGCCCTTCGCGGCGAGGGTCGCCAGTGCCTGGCCCGAGCCACCGATATGGACGTACATGGCCCGCCACTCGGCGGCCCATTCGATGAAGTACTGGCGGGCGCTCCGGATCGGCCCGAGGCGGCCGGGGAGGCGCGACTGGAAGACCAGCATGTAACGGGGGATGCCACCCTCCGCCGGGGCCTGCCAGACGACGTCCGCGGCATTGAATCCGGACTGCGGACGAGCGCCGCGGTGGTCGTCGATCATGACCGCGATGGGGTGCCGAACGGTGGCTTCCGGGGGAACCAGCAGGCCCGTCAGCGGTGCGGGCACCAACACCGGCGTCGGCTCGGGTGTTGGCTCGGGCGTGGCGGTCGGCGACGGGGAGGGCGTGGCGTCGGCTGCGGACGAGGGTGTGGCTCCTGCCGCGCTGCCGGTGGGAACGGCCCCCGGGCTGCCGCCCGGATGAAGGGCCGCGGCGAAAAAGGATCCCCCGCTCGTGCCGATGACGACGGCCAGGGCCACGAGCCCGACGATCAGCAACGGGGCGAGGGAGCGCCTCATCGCGGCTCCGGTCCTGGATTCGTGCATCGTGCCCGCTTCCTCCCCGGCCCCAGCCGCGCCCGCGACGCCGGCGAAGCGAGGGCGCCGACGCACTGCGAACGAGGCGACGAACGAGGCTCCGGTTCTTCCCCACGAGGCTTCCTCGAACGGTCTGTCGGTCATCGCGTCCGGCGGCAACGCCGTGGCGCCCGCCGCCACCGACATCGACGAGGACGGCTCCTGGATCGAGGCCGACGCCGTTGACATCCGCCAGGGCGCCGTGGGTCGGGTGGACGCGACCGAGGTCACGGTCAGCCAGGGAGCCATCGGGGCCGCGCGGGGCGAGCACGTCGACGTGACGATGGGCGCGGTCGGCGCCGCCCTCGGCAGCCACGTAACGGTCTCGCAGGGGATGGCCAGCACGGTGCTGGCCCAGGAGGCCCACGTCGAGCAGGCCTTCGTGCGGACGCTCATCGCCCGGGATGTCACCTTCGGGCGCCCATCGGCGGTGATCTTCCTCGTCGCCCAGCGGGTCAGCGGCGAGGTCAGGGTCCTCCTCGACTGGCGCGGGGCGGTTGCCTTCGGGGCTGCCTTCGGGGTGCTCGCCGGCCTCCTCGGCCGAGGCCGAGCCCGAGGACGCGGGCGGGGCTGACGAGGCGCCTCCGCTATACTCCGAAGCCACGACCCGGCCAGCCCGCCGGGAGATCCGAGGGTCGACGCGCCGTCCATGCGCGCGCCTCGGAACCGCACCTGGAGCCGGATGCAACCCTCGTGATCGACCCTTCCGCGCGCATTCACCCGACCGCCGACCTCGAGCCCGACGTCCAGGTCGGACCGGCATCGAGCATCTGGCACCGGGCCCAGCTGCGGACCGGCGCACGGGTCGGCGCCGACTGCGTGATCGGCCGCGACGCGTTCATCGACGAGGGCGTCGTGATCGGCGACCGGGTCAAGATCCAGAATGGCGCCCTCGTGTATCACGGCGTGACCGTGGAGGACGGCGTGTTCATCGGGCCGGGCGCCATCCTCACCAACGACCGCTACCCGCGGGCGGTGACGTCCACGGGCGACCTCGCCCGGGCCGAGGACTGGACGGTGAGCCCCATCCTCCTCCGCCACGGCGCCTCGATCGGGGCGGGGGCGGTGGTCGTGGCCGGGACCGAGGTCGGACGGTTCGCGACCGTCGGTGCCGGCGCGGTCGTGACCCGCGACGTGCCGTCGCATGCCCTCGTCGTCGGCAGCCCCGCCCGCCGCATCGGCTGGGTCTGTGCCTGCGGCGCCCGGCTCCAGGACGACGACGGCAATCCCGCGGCCGCCAAGCCCCCCCACTACAGCACCCATCCGGAGCTCCATTGCGCGAGCTGCGGACGGACCTACGTCTACGTTCCCGATGCCGAGGCCCTCGAGGAGCGGCCGCGGACCCAGCACGGAGTGCCCGCATGATCCCGATCGCCCGCCCCGACCTCGGCCAGGAAGAGATCGACGCCGTCACGGCGGTGATCCGCTCGGGAATCATCGCCCAGGGCCCGCGGGTCCGGGAGCTGGAGGCGGCCTGGGCCGAGTTCTGCGGGGTTCGCCACACGGTCGCAGTCGCCAACGGGACGCTGGCCCTGATGGCCATCTTCGACCGGCTGGGCATCGGCCACGGCGACGAGGTCATCACCGTCGCCCACACCTTCGCGGCGACCGCGAACGCAATCCTCTCGACCGGCGCGACGCCGGTCTTCGTGGACATCGAGCCGGACACCTACCTCATCGACGCCGCCCGGATCGAGGCCGCCATCACCCCCCGCACCCGGGCCATCGTGCCGGTCCACCTCTTCGGGCTCGTGGCCGACATGGACATGATCCAGGCGATCGCCGACCGGTACGGCCTGGCCATCGTCGAGGACGCCTGCCAGGCCCACGGGGCGACCTACCGCGGACGCCGGGCGGGCAGCTTCGGGCACGGGGCCTTCAGCCTCTACGCCACGAAGAACATGACGACCGGCGAGGGCGGCTTCATCACCACCAACGACGACGAGCTGGCCGACCGGCTGCGCCTCTACCGGAACCAGGGCATGCGCTCGCGCTACGAGTTCGAGATCCTCGGCTTCAACTACCGGATGACCGACCTGAACGCGGCGATCGGCCTCGTCCAGCTGGCCAAGCTCGAGCGGAACACGGCACGCCGCCAGGCGATCGCCGCCGCCTACGACGCCGGCTTCGCCGACCTCCCCGTCCGGACGCCGGTCGTCCCCGACGGCCGGACGCACGTGTATCACCAGTACACCATCGACGTCGGGCCGGCCCGCGACGCCATCATCGCGGCCATCAAGGAGGGCGGCGTCGGGGCGGACATCTACTACCCCATCCCCGTCCATCGCCAGGCCTATATCCAGGAGCGCGGGCTCCACGCCGACCTGCCCGTGACCGATCGGGCGGCCGCCCAGACGATCGCCCTGCCCATGTACCCGGCGATGGCGCCCGAGGATCGGAGCACCGTCATCGAGGTCGTCCGGGCGGCGGTCCTGGCCCATGCCGGGGTCGGCGCGCCGGCATGATCAACGGCGCGCCCCCGTCCGCATGACCGCCTTCTGGCACCCGACCGGCAATCGCCAAGTCCGGGTCGGCCTGGCCGGCCTCGGCTCGATGGGCCGCAACCATCTCCGCGTCATCGGGGCGAACCCCGGCGCCCGCCTCGTCGCGGTCGCCGACCCGGTTGCCGCCGCCCTCGACGCCGCGACCGCCCAGACGGGCGCGGCGGGCTTCCCGGAGCCCCTGAGCATGGTCGCCGAGGCCGATCTCGATGCGGTCGTCATCGCCGCGCCGACGACTGCCCACCTGCCCCTGGCCCTGGCCGCGATCGGGCGAGGGATCGCCGTCCTCGTCGAGAAGCCGCTCGCGCCGACGGTCGCCGAAGCCGCCGAGATCGTGGCCGCCTCGCGGGCGACCGGCGTCCCGGTCCAGGTCGGCCACGTCGAGCGCTTCAACCCGGCGGTCCGGGAGCTGGGCCGCCTCCTCCACGACGAGCACTGGCTGTCGACGGTCTTCGCCATCACCTCCCGCCGGGCCGGGCCCTTCCCGGCCCGCATCCGGGACGTCGGCGTGACCGTGGACCTGGCCACCCACGATGTCGACATCTGCTCCTGGATTGCCGGTGAGCGGCCGGCCCGCGCCCATGCCGAGACGGCCCAACGGATCCACGCCGATCACGAGGACCTCCTCTTCGGGCTCCTCCACTTCCCGTCCGGCGTCGTCGCCCAGCTCGACGTCGACTGGCTCACGCCGGCCAAGCGGCGGCAGCTCGTCGTGGTCGGCGAAGAGGGCATGTTCGAGCTCGACTACCTGACCCAGCGCCTGACCTTCACCCGGGCCACCGACACCACGAACCCCCGCCTGATCGGCGGTTACGCCCCCACGTTCGAAGGCGAGGTTGCCGAGCTGGCCGTCCCCACCGGGGAGCCGCTGGCGCTCGAGCTGGAGGCCTTCCTGCGCGTGGTCCGCGAGGGCGGCCGCCCGGAGGTGAATGCCGAGGACGGCCTGTGGGCGGTCGGGATCGCCACCGCCCTCCTCGAGTCGGCATCCGCCCGGCGCGTCGTCGAGCTCGAGGGCCTCGCCGCTCGCGTCGCGGCCACGAGCCCCGCATGAGCATCGTCAGCCGGCCGTCGGGGGGCGCGAGCCTCCTCGGCGGGTCCATTGTCCTGCCCGTGGCCGAGTGCCGACACGCGCTCCCGCCGCGGACCGTCAGCCCCTGGGCCGGCGAGCCGGGCACGGCCGGCACGGTCGCCGTCGTGGGGGCCGGGAAGATGGGCCTGCCGCTGGCCGCCCAGTTCGCGAGCCACGGCTGGCAGGTGATCGCCGTCGACGTCCAGGAGGCGGTGGTCGCCTCGATCAACGAGGGCCGCTCGCACATCGGCGAGGAGCCCGGCGTCGCCGATCTCGTCGCGGCGGCCCACGCCGGCGGGCGCCTGCGGGCCACGACGGACGGGACCGCGGCGGCCCGCGACGCCGACGTGGTCGTCCTCATCGTTCCCGTCATGCTCGACGCCGCCCACCAGCCCGACTACGGCTACATGGACGCGGCGGTGGCCTCGATCGGGCAGGGTGTTCATCGCGGCAGCCTGGTCATCTTCGAGACGACGCTGCCCGTGGGTGACACGCGGGCGAGATACGCGCCCCGGCTCGAGGCGGCCTCGGGCCTGGCGGCGGAGCGCGACTTCCTCGTCGCCTTCTCGCCCGAGCGCCTCTACTCGGGCGCGGCCCTTCGCAACCTGTCGACGTATCCGAAGCTCGTGGGCGGGCTCAGCCCGGCCTCGTCCGCCCGTGCCGCCGCCTTCTACGACGGGGTCCTCGACGCCGAGATCGTTGCCATGTCGTCGGCCGAGGCGGCCGAGTTCTCGAAGCTTGCCGACACCACCTACCGCGACGTCAACATCGCCCTCGCCAACGAGTTCGCCGCCTATGCCGATCGCGTGGGCGTCGACATCCGGGAGGTCATCGCGGCCGCCAACAGCCAGCCCTACAGCCACATCCACCAGCCCGGCCTCGGGGTCGGTGGGCACTGCATTCCCGTGTACCCGCACTTCCTGCTGTCCCGCGCCCCGGAGCTGTCGCTCGTGGCCCGCTCGCGCGAGGTCAACGACGGCCAGATCGAGGTCGCCGTCGAGGCGATTCGGGCGGCGCTCGGCAGGCTCGGCGGGACCGAGGTGCTCGTCCTCGGGCTCACCTACCGGGACGGGGTGAAGGAGCTCGCCTACTCTCGGGCGATCCCCCTCATCGCCCGGCTCCGGCAGGCCGGGGCGCAGGTGCTGGCCCACGATCCGCTCCTCTCCGACGCGGAGATCCGGGGCCTCGGCGCGGAGCCGTACCCCTGGGGCTCGCCGGCCGGGGCTCGGGCCGTCGTCACCCAGACCGGCGACCCGCGATGGCTCGAGCTCGACGCGACCTGGTTCCCGGACCTGGCGATCCTCGTCGACGGCCGCAACACGCTCTCGGGGCTGGCGCTGCCCGCGAGCGTCAGCTACCGCGGCATCGGCGTGCCCGGCCGCGGGTAGCGTCGGCTCGAGGTCGATGGGGGCGTCGTCCGGGCGTTCGCGCCCGGCTACGCTGTCCGCGTGAAACTCGTCAGCGTCGTCGGGACGCGACCCCAGCTCATCAAGGCCGCGGCCCTCCAGCCTGCCCTCCGCGCGCGCCACGCCGAGGTCTTCGTCGACACCGGGCAGCACTGGGACGAGTCGATGGCCGGCTCCTTCTTCGCCGAGCTCGGCCTTGCGAAGCCGGACCATGCGCTCGGTGCCGGGGGCGGCTCTCACGCCCAGCAGACCGCGGCCATGCTCACCCGCCTCGAGCCCATCCTCGTGGCCGAGGCCCCCGAGGCGGTCCTCGTCTTCGGTGACACGAACTCGACCCTTGCCGGCGCCCTGGCTGCCGCCAAGCTGGGCATCCCGGTCGCCCATGTCGAGGCGGGGCTGCGGAGCTTCGACCGGCGGATGCCGGAAGAGCTCAACCGGGTGGTCGTCGATCACCTCGCGACCTGGTCATTTGCTCCGACGCCGACGGCCGTGGAGAACCTCCGGTCAGAGGGGATCATCGACGGCGTGACCCTCGTCGGCGACCTCATGCAGGACCTCGCGGCCCGGGTGAGTGCCGACGTCCGCGACCCGGCCGTGATCACGGCGATCGGCGAGCGGCTGGGCGTCGCGCTGCGGCCCGGCGGCTACCTCTTCGCCACCGTCCATCGGCAGGAGAACCGGGAGCCCGCGGCGATCCGCGCCTGGGCCGGCATCCTCGACGACGCAGCGTCGCCCGAACGCCCGGTCGTGCTGGCTCTCCACCCGGGGACGCGGGTGGCGATGCACAAGGCCGGTGTCTCGCTGGGCCCGTGCGTGACCATCATCGAGCCGCAGGGCTACCGCACCTCGATCGCCCTCCATCTCCACGCGGCCGCGGTGCTCACGGATTCGGGCGGCGTCCAGCGCGAGGCG
>JACQEH010000034.1 GCA_016200675.1 Chloroflexota bacterium
AGGTCGCCGCCGGGGCGATCCGCCACGCCGTCCGTTTCACCGCCCCTTCGACCTGCAACGGCTTCGTCTACCCGGCACGCCACGAGGCGGGCAGCGGCTCGTGCTCGGTCGAGCCGCCGATGGGCCTCCGCGTCCGCCTCAAGGCCTCGGTCGACATCGCGGGCTTCGGCCCCCAGTCGCAGGTGATCCTGACGGCCCTCCAGCGCTACGGGATGCTCCTCGCCGACAACGGCTCGCCCTGGTACCTCACGGGCGCCCCCGACAGCCGTTGGAACGACGACGAGCTGCACGGCCTCGGCGCGCTGACGGGCGCCGATTTCGAGGTCGTCGACACGACCGGCTTCCTCAACGGCGGATGAGTCCCGTCGCGGCGCCTCCGGGCGGTGATCCGCGAGGGCGCGCCCGGAATCGCGAGAGCGTCAGGCGAGGTCGAGGCGCATCAGCCAGCGCGGCAGCCCCGCGCTGCGGGCGCCAGTCTCGACGATGCGCCGGAAGCCCGCCGCCTCGAAGGTCGTGGTGAAGCCGACGAAGGCGAAGGACGTGGAGATGCGGCTGCCGCCGGGATCGATCGGGTAGGCCTCGACCGCCGGCGCGCCCATCGACCGGGCGTACGCGACGGCGCCCTCGAGGAGGGCCCGGGCCACGCCGCGGCGCCGGAAGCCGACCCGGACGACGAAGCAGCCGATCGACCAGACCGCAACGTCGTCGACGAGCGGGATCGTCCTGGAGCGCATGAGGCGCGACATCGCCCGCCGCGGACCGAGGCCGCACCAGCCGACAGGGGATCCGTCAACGTATGCCACCACCCCGGGCGCGAAGGTCCCCTCGTGCACCTGGGCCTCAAGCGCGGCACGGTTGCCGCTCGGCGGCGCGTGGCCGAAGGCCGCGCTGCCGGCTGTCGGGCCGCGCCACGACTGGCACCAGCAGCCACGATCGCCGTCGCCGCCCAGGAGCGTCACGACATCGGGCCACCGCTCGGCCGACGCCGGGACGACACGGAGGGCCTCGCGCGGGATCGGCGTCGCCGGGCTCGCCATCGTCAGGCAACCTCGGCAACCGCCCGGGTCGCCATCTCGTGCCACGGTCCAAGCATCGCCTCGCGCTCGTCGGGCTCGATCTCGTCCCAGAGGATGACGCTGACCACGGACAGCTCCAGCGAGGCGAGGAAGCGCAGCCGCTCCTCGGCCGAGGCCGTGTTGGAGCGGGTGAGGAGGGCGGCGTGGTGGCCGCCCAGGGCATTGGTCGCGGACCAGACGGCGTACTCGCGGAACTGCCCGAGTGCCGCCAGGATCCCGGCCCGGCGGGGCCCGTCGCCGATCAGCCGCTGGACGTGGACGAGCGCCTCGCGCCGCTCTTCGGGATCGAGCGATGCGGCGGAGAAGGCCCCGTAGACGTCCGTGTCGAGGCCCTGGAAGGCAGCCGCGAAGCGGTCGAGGCGGGCACGGGCCGCCGCCGGGAGCGCTGTGGCTGGGTCGTCCTGCGCAGCGCTCACGGGACCGCCGCTCGTTCGACCATCGTCTCCCACGGCCCGAGGAGCGCCAGCCGGACGGGGGGTTCCAGCTCGTCCCAGAGGATCAGGGCCACGACCGCCCGCTCCAGCGAGGCGGCGAATCGGACCCGGTCCTCGGCACGGTCAGCCAGCGACTGGAAGAGGAGCAGGGTATCGGTCTGGACGAGGCGGCTCGAGTAGGCTTGGGCGGCCCAGTCCCGGAAGGTGGCCACGGCCTCGCGAACGGCAGCCCTCTGGGGTCCCTCGCCGAGGATCGCGACGGCGGCGGCCATCGCGGCGTCGACTTCGGCGTCGCCCTCGGCGTTGGTGGCGAACGTCGCGTACGCCCCGGCGTCGAGGCGCTCGAACTCGGCGGCGAAGCGCTCGAGGCGCTCGTTGCCGCCCGGCGGAAGGAGGTCCGGCCGCGTCATGCGGCCATCATCAGCCCCCGGCTGCGATCACGCTCGCCTCGAGGATGCCGAGCGCCCGGTCGACCTCCTCGGATGTCGTCACGAGGGGCGGGATGATCCGGGAGACATTGCCGTACGAGCCGGCCGAGAGGACGATCAGGCGTCGCTCGAGGGCTTCGGCGATGACGCGCTTCGACAGGTCGGCGTCGGGCGTCCGGCCGTCGCCCGTGCCCGGCTTGACGAACTCCATGGCCACCATGCAGCCGAGGCCGCGGACGTCGCCGATCGCGGGGTGGTCTGCCTGGAGCTCGCGAAGCCCGCCGGCCAGCTGCGCGCCGCGTGCCCGGGCGTTCGCGACGAGGTCCTCGTCGTCGATGACGTCGAGGGTGGCGAGGGCCGCGGCGCACGAGACGACGTTGCCCCCGTACGTCCCACCGTGGGTCCCGGGAGGAAGCCGATCCATGAGCTCCGTGCGGGCGAGGATGCCCGACAGCGGCAGCCCGGAGGCGATGCCCTTGGCCATGACGAGGATGTCCGGCTCCACGCCCCAGTGCTGGACGGCGAACATCTCGCCCGTCCGCCCGAAGCCCGTCTGGACCTCGTCGACGATGAGGAGTATGCCGTGCTGCCGGGTGATCTCCCGGAGGCGGGGCAGGAACGTGGGCGCCGGGATGATGTAGCCACCCTCGCCCTGGACCGGCTCGACGATGATCGCCGCGACGCGGTTGGGGTAGATGACCTGGTGGAAGAGGAGGTCCAGCTCCGCCTCCCAGTCGCAGCTGCAGCCCGCGTCCGGCGCGTGCGCGCCGCCGGCGGCGCGATAGCAGTACGGGAACTTCGTGTGGTACACGGAACCCGGCAGCGGCTCGAAGGCCGCCCGGTAGACGTCCTTGGCAGTGGTGAGCGCCATCGTCTGGGCCGTCCGGCCGTGGAACCCGCCCCGGAAGCTGATGATGACCGGCCGGCCCGTCGCGACCCGGGCGAGCTTCACGGACGCCTCGACCGCCTCCGCCCCCGAGTTCGAGAGGAAGGCGCTCCACGGCCCCCCGGGCAGCAGCCCGCGGAGCCGCTCGTAGAGCCGCAGGCCGGGCTCGTGGTAGACGATGTTCTGCTGGCCATGGAGGAGCTTCGCGGCCTGGGCCTGGATCGCCGCCACCACCCGCGGGTGGGCGTGGCCGGTGTTGGTGACCCCGATCCCCGACGAGTAGTCGAGGTAGCGCTCACCGCCGGTCGTGATGAGCCACGAGCCTTCGCCGCGGTCCACCTCAAGGTTCGTGATCCGGCTCCAGACCGGCGGGACCACCGAGTGGTCGGGGAAGGCCGTGGTCACTCCCCGCTGGCCTCGTCGGCAACCATCCGCCGGGCGAGGCGCTGGTCGCGCCGCGCCTGGGCCCGCGAGACGAGGGTCGAGAGGGCGACCAGCCCGACCGCGGTCACGAAGATGATCGTGCCGATCACGTTGACCTGGGGCGGCACGCCGATCCGGGTCTTGGCGTAGATGAGCATCGGGAAGGTCTGGGTGATCGTCCCGCCCGTGAAGTTGGTGATGACGAAGTCGTCGATCGAGAGGCTGAAGGCCAGCAGCGCGGCGGCCATGATGCCTGGCAGGATCAGCGGGAAGGTCACCTTCCAGAAGGTCACCCACTCGTTCGCCCCGAGGTCGGCGGCCGCCTCCTCGAGGTGGGTCGGGAAGCCGGCCAGGCGGGCCCGCACGGTGACCACGACGTAGCTGATGTTGAACATGATGTGGGCGATCAGGATCGTCAGGAAGTTCAGGGGGAAGAAGGGCGGGACGCCGATCGCGACGTAGAGGGTCAGGAGGGACGCCCCCAGGACGATCTCCGGGGTGGCCATCGGCAGGAAGATGAAGAGGTTCGTGACCGCCCGGCCACGGAAGCCGTGGCGGGCGAGGGCGAGGGCGATGAGCGTCCCGAGGGACGTCGCGATCGTGGTCGAGAGGACCGCGATGCCGAGGCTCGTCGCGACGGCCTTCTGGAGGCCGCTGACCTCGAAGGGGTGGAGCCAGGCGTTGAGGCTGAAGCCCTGCCAGACGACGTTGCTCTTCCCGGTGGGGTGATTGAAGCTGAACATCGTCATGACGACGACCGGGAGCATGAGGTAGAGGACCGCGGCAAGCGTGTAGATGACCAGCAGATAGCGGTCGAGGAAGCGGAAGGCCCGGCCGCCGAAGGAGCGGCCGGGACGCGTCAGGGACGTGGTCGCCGCGCTCACCTCAGACGCCCCCCGCCGTGAGCTCTTCGGTCCCCAGGATCCGGGCGTAGACGAAGACGGCGATGAGGATGCCGGCCATGAGCAGGAAGCTCAGGGCCGAGGCCGTCGGGTAGTTGTTCTGGGTCAGGAACTGGTTCTGGATCACGTTCCCGATCATCGTCGTGTCGGGATTGCCGAGCAGCTCGGCGTTGACGTAGTCGCCGACCGCCGGGATGAAGGTCAGGAGCGAGCCCGCGAAGACGCCCGGCAGGGAGAGCGGGAAGGTGACCCGCCGGAAGGCTCCGAAGCGATTGGCATAGAGGTCCTGGGCGGCCTCCACGAGCCGGAAGTCGATCTTCTCGAGGGACACGTAGATGGGTAGGGTCATGAACGGCAGGAAGTTGTACGTGATCCCCGAGATGACCGCGATCGGCGTCGCCAACAGCCGGAAGTCCGAGGGGATGACGCCGAGGTCCTTGAGGGGGCCGAGGAACGGCCCGACGTCCCCGAGGATGATCTTCCAGCTCAGGGTCCGGAGGAGGAAGCTCGTGAAGAACGGGGCGATCACGAGGAACAGCAGGAGGTTCCGGAAGCGGCCGCCGCGGAAGGCGATCGAGTAGGCGAGCGGGTAGGCGATGAGGAAGGTGAGGATCGTGGCCGCGCCGCCGTAGAGAATCGAACGGGTGAACTGGGGCTCGAACCTGCCCAGGGCCTTCGTGTAGTTGGTCCAGTTGGCGAAGCTGAAGACGTAGCCCTTCTCGAGCGATCCGGTCCACAGGGAGCTGACCGCCATCTGGAGGCTGGGGACCAGGTAGAAGACGGTCAGCCAGAGCAGGCCGGGCGCCAGCAGCAGGTACGGCACGAGGCCGCGATGGCGGCGCAGGAACGTACCCATCACGTCAGCCCGGCGGTCGCGACGTCAGGCCGGCCCTGCCGGACTCAGCCGAGGCCGCCGACGGACGCGAACTGGTCGTTGAAGTACTTCTCGTCATCCTCGTTGAGGCCGACGAAGATGCGCAGGCGCGCCAGGATGTCTGCGGGCGGGAAGATCAGGGGGTTGTTGGCGACGTCCGGGTTGTTGGTCTTCAGGACCTCGGCCGCTCCCTTGACCGGGCAGATGTAGTTGACGTAGGCCTCGATCCCCGCCGCGACCGTCGGGTCATAGGCCTGATCTCGGCGATCGCCGCGTCGACGTCGGCTCGGGTCGCCTTGCTCGGGTCGAGGCCGAGCTTGAGCATCGTCAGGCCGATCGTGTCCCGCATCTCCGTGAGGTAGTCGACCTTGCCCTTGTACTTGGGGTCGAAGAACTCGGCGAGGCTGGTGAGGGCACCCGTCTTGGCCTTGTCGTAGCCGAGCCCGGTCATGCCGGACTGCCATGGCACGTGGTGGTCGTTGGTCGGGTCCCAGGTCACGCCCTTGTAGACGTCCTGGAGGTTCGCGGTGACGTTCGGCATGTTGCCGAGGTCCATCTGCTCGACCCAGCCGAGGCGGATCAGTCGGGCAGCCATCCAGTCGGTCAGGACGATGAGGTCCCACCCCGTGTCCTGGCCGGCCTGGAGCTGCGGCTTGATCGTGCCCACGAAGGCGTCGTTGTCGTCGATGACCTCCTGGTAGTTGACCGTGGTGCCGAACTTCTTCTTGAAGTTCTCGAGGGTCGGGAACTTCGTGGCGTCGTTCGGGTCGACATCCATGTAGTAGGTCCAGTTGGCCCAGTTGAGCTCCGCCGAGGTCGTCGGCTTGGGCGTCGGTGCCGGGGTGTCGGTGGGGCTCGCCCCGGGCGTTCCGGTCGGGGCAGCCGTTCCCGAGGGTGTGGCCGCCGTGCCGCCCGTCCCGCAGGCGGCGATGAAGGCGGCGACGCCGGTCAGGCCGCCGGCCACAAGCAAGGTGCGGCGTGAGATCTGGGTGTCGGTGACTGGGCCTCGGCCGCTCATTGGGTCTCCTTCTCGTTCCACTCAGGCAGGCGCTGGCTGGACGGTGTGGTCCGTCGTGCTACTGGTGGCCGCGGGCCGCGCGGCCTCCTCGACGACGAAACAGTGTTCCGGCGCCCAGGCGACGACGACCTCCTCGCCGACCGCCCAGAGCTCGGACTTGGTGGCACGCTCGACGTTCTGCTCGTAGACCGTGACCCGCTGGTCGTCGGCGAGACGGACGATGTACTGGGTGCTGACGCCGAGGTAGGAGGCGTCGGCGATCGTGCCCCGCAGCCGGTTCAGGCCGGGCGCGATGTCCTTGCTGGGCTCGATGAGGCGGAACTTCTCGGGCCGGACGCCGAGGGCCAGGGCGCCCGAGCGGCCCTCCACCAGCTGGAGCGGAACCCGGACCGCGCTGCCGTCCGCGAGGCGGAACACGGCGTGGCCGCTGTCGGAGCCATCGCGCGTGGCCGGCAGGAGGTTGCTGACGCCCAGGAAGCCGGCCACGAAGCGCGTCTTCGGCCGCTCGTAGAGGACCTCCGGGTCGCCGAGCTGCTCGTAGCGGCCGCGGTTCATGACGGCGATGCGATCGGACATCGTCATCGCCTCTTCCTGGTCGTGGGTCACGTAGATGAAGGTGATCCCGACTTCCTGCTGGATGCGCTTCAGCTCCACCTGCATCTGCTTCCGGAGCTTGAGGTCCAGGGCGCCGAGCGGCTCGTCGAGGAGGAGCACCGACGGCTTGTTAACGAGCGCCCGGGCGAGGGCGACGCGTTGGGCCTGGCCCCCCGAGATCTGGGACGGCTTGCGGGCCTCGTAGCCCGGCAGCTCCACGAGCTCCAGCATCTCCGTCACCCGGCGTTTGACCTCGGCGTCGGCGACCTTCTTGCGGCGGAGGCCGAAGGCAACGTTCTCGTAGATGGTCAGGTGGGGGAAGAGGGCGTAGTTCTGGAAGACC
>JACQEH010000159.1 GCA_016200675.1 Chloroflexota bacterium
AGGATGCGGCGGCGCGGCCGCGGCGCTCGACCCCGACCGGCTTCGGATCGCGATCGCCGGCCACCTGGTCTTCGACGGCCGCGCCGGCGGTCCGCAGCCCTTCAACCGGGCGGCGGCTCGCGCCGCCATGACGGCGCCCGAGATCCTCATCCGCCTCGACCTGGGCCTCGGCGAAGGATTCGGCGAGGCCTTCGGCTGCGATCTGACCGAGGCGTACGTTCGCGAGAACTCGGAGTACACGACGTGAGGTCGCCAATGGGCCGGCCCGTCGCGGCGTTGGCGCCTGCGCGCGCTCACTCACGCACGTTTGACGTGCGCTCGTTCGCGTGCTCGGCGCCGCCTTGCGCCGAGCTCGGCCGACCGGCGACGAGGGGGATCGGATGAGCGAAAGCGTCGTCATCAAGCTGGGCGGGACCACCATCGCCGAGCAGGCCCAGGTCCTCGACGAGGTTGCGAGCCTCGCCCGTCGCCGGCCGGTCATCCTCGTCCACGGCGGCGGCAAGCGCCTCACCGAGTGGCTCGAGCGGATGGGCGTCGTCTCCCAGTTCAAGGGCGGGCTCCGCATCACCGACGCGGCCTCGCTCGAGGTCGCGGCCGCGGTGCTGCGAGGGGTCATCAACAGCGAGCTGGTGGCCGGGTTGCGGGCGCTGGGCGTCGATGCCGTCGGGCTCTCGGGCGTGGACGGCGGCCTGCTCATCGCCGAGCGGATCGAGGACCTCGGCCTCGTCGCCCGGGTGGTCGGGCTCCGGCGCGACCTCCTCGATGCCCTCATGGTCGCCGGCCAGGTGCCCGTGGTCGCGCCCCTCGCCCGCGACGAGCACGGCCTCGTCTGCAACGTCAACGCCGACGACGTGGCTGCCGGGATCGCGGCCGGGATCGGCGCCCGGCAGCTCGTCCTCATGACCGACGTCGACGGGGTCCGCGATGCCACCGGCCGGAAGCTCGACTCCCTGACGGCGGCCGAGGCCGAGACGCTCATCGCCGACGGCGTCATCGCCGGCGGCATGGTGCCCAAGGTCCGGGCGGCGCTCGGGGCGCTGGCCTGGGAGGGCACCGAGGCGATCATCGCCGACGGCGGCGCGCCCCGAGCCCTGTCGCGGGCCCTCGACGATCCGGCGTTCGGGACGCGCCTCACGACCTCGCGTTCGGCGCGGGCGGGCGCGGCATGAGCGGACCACGAACCGCGACCGCGAGCCACGGCTTGAGCGGCCCGAACGGCCTGCCCGGCCTCGGCGCGAAACCCGATCGGCAGCGGGTGATCCTGGAAATCGTCGCCGGCGAGCCGATCGCCAGCCAGCACGACCTCGCCGACCGGCTCGCCGGGCGCGGCTATGCCGTGACCCAGGCCACGATCTCGCGCGACATCGCCGAGCTCAGCCTGGCCAAGGCCTGGCGCGGGGACCGCCACGTCTACGTCCTGGAGGCCGAGGCGGGCCGGCTCGCGGCCGGCTCCGATGAGCGTCTCGCCCGGATCCTTGCCGATATCCCGGTCCAGGTCGGACGAAGCGGCCTGATCCTCGTCCTCACGGGCAGCCCCGGCACCGCCAGCGTCATCGCCCAGGCGATCGACGAGTCGACGCTCGCCGAGCAGGTCGGGACCGTGGCCGGCGACAACACGCTCCTCGTCCTCTTCGCGGACGAGCCTGCCCTCGGGCGCTGGCTCGACCGCTTCAGCGCACTGCAGTCGACCGTCGCCGCGGGCGCCGGAACGGAGGGTTCTCGATGAAGAAGGTCGTCCTCGCTTACTCCGGTGGCCTGGACACGTCCGTGGCCGTCGCCTGGCTCCGGGAGCAGTACGACGCCGAGGTCGTGACCCTCACCGTCGACGTCGGCGGCGGCTCGCTCCGCCAGGGCGTGGAGCGGCGGGCGATGTCCGCAGGCGCGTCACGGGCCTATGTGGTGGATGCCCGGGAGCGCTTCGTGACCGACTTCGTCTGGCCGCACCTGCAGGCGAACGCCCTGTACCAGGGCGCCTACCCCCTGGCGACGGCCCTCGCCCGGCCGCTCATCGCCCAGCTCCTCGTGGAGGTCGCCCAGAAGGAGGGTGCCGACGCGGTCGCCCACGGCTGCACCGGCAAGGGCAACGACCAGGTCCGCTTCGACGTCGCCGTCCATGCCCTCGATCCGGGCCTCGAGGTGGTGGCCCCGATGCGGGTCGGGATGGGCCTGACCCGCGAGCAGGAGATCGACTACGCCGCCGAGCGCGGGATCGAGATCCCGATCACCAAGTCGTCCCCCTACTCCATCGACGTCAACCTCTGGGGTCGGTCCATCGAGACCGGCGTCCTCGAGGATCCCTGGGTCAGCCCGCCGGCCGACGTCTACGAATGGACGGTGGATCCGGGGCGCGCTCCCCAACCGGTCGAGGTCGTGATCGGCTTCGAGGGCGGCATCCCGGTCTCGCTCGACGGCGAGTTCCTCGCCCCGGTCGATCTCGTCGAGCGCCTCCATGTCCAGGGCGGAGCCCACGGCGTCGGCCGGGTCGACCACGTCGAGGATCGCCTGGTCGGGATCAAGAGCCGCGAGATCTACGAGGCGCCGGCAGCCACGATCCTCCACGCCGCCCACCGCGCCCTCGAGGGCCTGACCCTGTCCAAGGACACCCTCCGCCTCAACCGGCTCGTCGCGGGCGAGCACGCCAAGCTGACCTACGACGGCCTGTGGTTCTCGGCCCTCCACCGCGACCTCCGGGGCTACGTGGCCTCGTCGCAGCGGGTCGTCTCGGGCGAGGTCCGGATGCGCCTCGACCACGGCAACGCGATCGTGGCCGGTCGGCGCTCCCCGCTCTCGCTGTACGACAGAAACCTCGCGACCTACGACGAGGGCGATGCCTTCGACCACGCGTCGGCAGTCGGCTTCATCGAGATCTTCGGCCTGCCGCTGCGCGTGGAGGCGGCCCGCCACGGCGCCGTCGGCAAGCATCACGGCGCGGCCTGGGCGTGGACGCCGCCGCTGCTGGAGGCGCTCCCGACGACGGTCGAGGATCCCGAAGGCGGGGCCACCGGCTGATCGCCGCCCGGATCGAGGGATCCGTGCCAGGCATGACCGATCGTCATCCGCCCGCCCGGCGGTGGGGGCTCGCTGCAAGCCGCCGGAGGGCCCATCGCGGGTAGGATTCCCGGGATGTCGTTCAATCCCGGCGCCAATCTCGATCCAGGACAGGTCACCGACGTCCGGAGCCGTCGCGGGACGGGCCTCGCCATCGGCGGCGGCGGGATCGGGCTCGTCCTGACACTCGTCTACGTCCTGCTCGGCGGCAACCCGGCGGACCTCAACGCGATCGGCAACCTCAACGGCCAGGCGATCGGGCCGGGCGACTCCACCCTCACCTCCGCCTGCAAGACGGGCGCCGATGCGAATGCGCGCGCCGACTGCCGGATCGTGGGCTACGTCAACAGCATCCAGGCCTACTGGACGACGGCGCTTCCCGCCGTCGGTGCCACGTACGAGGACGCCACGACGGTCCTCTTCACCGACGGCGTCCCCACCGGCTGCGGTGACGCCACCGCGGCGTCCGGCCCCTTCTACTGCCCCACGGACAAGCACGTCTACCTGGACCTCGGGTTCTTCGACCAGCTCCAGTCCCAGTTCGGAGCCAAGGGCGGGCCGTTCGCCGAGGCCTACGTCGTGGCCCACGAGTACGGCCATCACCTGCAGGACCTGACCGGGATCCTTGCCCGCCAGGACGGCGGAACGGGTGCTGCCAGCGCCTCGGTCCGGATCGAGCTGATGGCCGACTGCCTGGCCGGCGTGTGGAGCAACCACGCGGCCGAGACGGGATTCCTGGTGCCGCTCACGAAGACGGACATCGCCGAGGCCCTCGACGCAGCGTCCGCCGTGGGCGACGACCGTATCCAGCAGGAGACCCAGGGCCAGGTCCGCCCCGAGGCCTGGACCCACGGTTCCGCGGCCCAGCGCCAGCGCTGGTTCACGAGCGGCTACCAGGCGGGCCGCTTCGACGCCTGCGACACCTTCTCCGGGACGCCCTGATCAGCCGGCGGTGACCCTGCTTTCCGCGGCGCGGAGGTGGGCGTAGCCGGGCTTGACCACCTCGTTGATCAGCGCCAGGCGCTCGTCGAACGGGGCGAAGGCGGATTTCAAGGCGTTGATGGTCAGCCACTCCATCTCGCCCAGACCGATCCCGAAGGCCGCGTCGAGGGCCGCGAACTCCGACGACAGCGAGACGTTCGACATGAGGCGGTTGTCCGTGTTCAGAGTGACCCGGAAGCGGAGGCGCCGAAGGAGGTCGATCGGATGCTCGGCGACCGAGGCCGCCGCCCCGGAGTGGACGTTCGAGGTCGGGCACATCTCCAGGGGCACGCGGCGGTCCCGGACGAAGGCCGCCAGTCGCCCGAGGCGGATGGTCCCGTCCGGTTCGACGCCGATGTCGTCGACGATGCGGACGCCGTGCCCGAGGCGCTCCGCGCCGCAGAACTGGAGGGCCTCCCAGATCGAGGGCAGGCCGAACGACTCGCCGGCGTGGATCGTGATGTGGAAGTTCTCGTGGCGGATCCGGTCGAAGGCCTCGAGATGGCGGGTCGGCCGGTAGCCGGCCTCGGGACCGGCGATGTCGAAGCCGACGACGCCCGCATCCCGCCAGCGGATGGCCGCCTCGGCGACCTCGACGGATCGAGCGGCCTGGCGCATCGCCGTCACGAGGACCTTCATCGTGATCGGGCGGCCGGCCTCGGCCGCGCGGGCCGCGCCGATCCGGAAGCCCTCCAGGTTCGCCTCAATCACCTCGTCGAGGGTCAGGCCCCGCTCGGTCGAGAGCTCCGGGGCGTAGCGGACCTCGGCATAGACGACGCCGTCGGCGGCCAGGTCCTCGGCGCACTCGGCGGCCACGCGGACGACCGCATCGCGCTCCTGGAGCACGCCGACGGTGTGGACGAACGTCTCGAGGTAGAGCTCGAGGGACTTCCGGTCCGCCCCCCGGCGGATCCAGGCGGCGAGGTCGTCGGAATCGGTGGTCGGCAGGCCCCGGTAGCCGAACTCGGCGGCCAGGTCGACGATCGTCGCCGGGCGAAGGCCACCGTCGAGATGGTCGTGGAGGAGCGCCTTGGGGGCGCGTCGGATGACATCGAGCGGGAGCACCGGGAACCTCCACGAGCCTTTGGCGAAGGGTAGCGCGCTGCGATGACCGCGATGGCCCTCTGGACCGCCTCGAGCCACGGGATCGACTCGCGCCTCGAGCTATGACGCGGCGCTCATCGGTCATTCGACCGATGAGTCGGCCTTGCGAGGCGCCGTACACTCCGGCGATGAACCGCGTCGGGACCGTCCTCTGCCCGATCATCGTCGGCCGCGACGATCTCCTCGACCTGGCCGACCACCTGATCGCGGAGGCATCGAGCGGCCGGGGCCGGACGCTCTTCCTGGCCGGCCAGGCCGGCCTCGGCAAGACGCGCCTCATCCGGGCGATGGCTCGCAAGGCCGAGGCAGCCGGCCTCCGCGTCGACGGCGGCTCGGTGGCGCCCCACGACCGCCAGGTGCCCCTCGCGTCCATTCGCGAGATGGCCACGGGCATGCGCGGCAACGAGGCCTTCGGGCGGCTCTCGGAGGAGCTCCTCGCGATCGACGGCCGGCACGCCGGCGACGCCCTGGGCTCGCGGCGGCTCATCGTCCGGTCGGCCGCCGACCGGATCCTCGAGGCGATCGACCGGCCCACGCTCCTCATCTTCGACGACCTCCACTGGACGGACGAGATGAGCCTCGAGGTCATCGGCGAGCTCGCCCGCCACGCCGCCGACCGGCCGCTCCTGCTGCTCGTGGGCTACCGCGCCGACGAGTTCCCGGTCGACACGATCCATCACGAGTGGCGAGCGAGGCTCCTGAGCCAGCGCCACGCGGAGGAGGTCCGGCTGCGACCCCTGGCGCTGGAGGAGACCGCCATCGCCACCAACCTCATCCTCGGCGGCGACCTCCCGGCGCCGCGCGACGTGGTCGAGGCCGTCCACGAACGGACGAACGGCATCCCCCTCCACATCGAGGAGCTGCTCGCGGTCATCGACGACGAGGCCCGGGCCGACGGCCGGCGCATCCGCGACGCCCAGGTCCCGGACACGATCGGCGCCGCCGTCCTCGCCCGGGTTGCCCGGCTGTCGGAGGACGCGCGCACGGTCGCCCGGGCGGGAGCCGTCATCGGTCGCTGCTTCACGCCCGATGTCATCGCCGGGATGGTCGACCGGCCCATCGGGGAACTCGAGCCCTGCCTCGCCGAGCTGGTGGAGGCGGCGATCATCTATCCCTTCGACTACATCGACCACGGCTATTACGACTTCCGCCACCAGCTCCTGCGGGACGCGGTCTACGGCTCCCTGCCGCCGTCGCAGCTGCGTCGCTTCCACGCCCAGGCCGCCGAGTTCGGGATGACCCTCGAGGGCGCGAGCATCGTCCACGCCTCCCGCCATTACGAGCGGGCCGGCCTGCGCCCGCAGGCCTTCCGTTCGGCCATGACCGGGGCGCGCGAGGCAAGCCGGATCTCGGCCCGCCAGGAGGCCTTCGAGCTGTACGAGCGGGCGATCGCGAACATGCCCGCCGACCTGGCCGTCGCCGAGCAGGCGGAGCTCTACGAACGCTTCGCCGAGGCCGCCGGTGCGATCGAGCGGAACGAGGAGTCGGCGGGCGCGGCTGCCAAGGCGCGCGAGCTGTACCTCCGAGAATGCCGGCCGCTCGACGCGGCCGGCATGCTCGCCCTCGTGTCGATCCTCCCCGCCCGCGACGGGACGCCGAGCGCCGAACTCGCCGGCTTCGTCGAGCAGGCCTTCGACGAGATCGCCGACCTGCCGGCGACGCCGGAGCGGGAGCGGCTCCGCGCCTACCTCCTGACGGTTCGGGCCGGCGACCGCTTCTTTGCCTCGGAGCTGGTGACTGCCCGCGACGACGCGCTCGCCGCGCGCGAGCTGGCCGAGTCGCTGGGCGATCGAGAGACCGTCCTCGAGGCCGACCTCCTCCTGGCCAGGATCGACATCGTCGACGGTCGCTACCAGACCGGCCTGGCCGACGGCATGCGGGCGGCCCGTGAAGCCCGCGAGGCGGGCTTCGAGTCCGTGGGCGTCACCGGCTATCGCAACCTCGCGATCCTGGCGACGCGGGTCATGGATACGCGGACGGCCGACCAGGCGCTGCAGGAGGGCCTCCAGTACGCCGACGCGATCGAGCAGTCGCATTGCCGCCAGATGATGTCGACGACGATCGCCATGCTCGACTGGGCGGGCGGTCGCTGGGACGCCGCCGACGAGCGGGCCCGCCACGAGCTCGTCCACCGCGGCTGCCGGCGAGGCGTCCTCGGCTCGATGGACGTCATCGGGCTGGTGGCGCTCGGCCGGGGTCGACCCGACGAGGCCCGGCGCTGGCTCGGCGAGTCACTCGAGGCCGGTCGACGCATCGGCGAGGTCCAGTTCATCCTCACCCCGCTGTGGGCCCTGGCCGAGACGGATCTCGTGGCCGGCGAAGTGGACGCCGCCAACGCCCGCTGCGACGAGGGCTGGTCGATCGCCGTCGCCAGCGGCGAACGGGCGCTCTTCATCCCATTCGTGGTCACCGGCGCACGGGGCCTGATCGCCGGCCGCCGGCCCGCCGACGCGGAGCGCTGGGTCGCCCGCGCGCGAGAGCATCTCGCGGCCTGGGAGTCGATCGCCGCTCCGGCCCTGAATCACGCCGAGGGCCTCGTCCGGATGGCGAGCGGCTCGCTCGCCGCGGCTCGCGAGGCGCTGGAGCGGGCGGTCCGCGGCTGGGAGGAGCGGGGGCGCGCCTGGGAAGCCGCCTGGGCCCGCCTCGACCTGGCCCAGTCGCTCATCAGGATGAATCGCCAGGCCGATGCCGCGGCCACGCTCGTGGAGGTCCGGTCGACGGCCGAGACGCTGGGCAGCGCGCCGCTCCTGGTGCGCGCGGACGAGCTGGCCCGGGCGGGCCGCGGACGCGGGACCGTCGAGGAGCCGTGGCGGCCGCTCACGGCCCGGGAGTTCGAGGTTGCCCGGCTCATCTCGGCGGGCATGACGAACGCCGAGATCGCCGACGAGCTGGACATCGCGCCCAAGACGGCGAGCGCCCACGTCGAGCACATCCTGGCCAAGCTCGGCGTGATGCGACGGGCCGAGATCGCGGCGTGGGCGAGCAGGATCGTCGCGGCGGCGCCCGGCCCCGTGCCGCCGGGCGCCGCCGTCGCCGCCGGACGTCGCTGACCGGCGGACGACGTCGCGGCCGCACCCTCGCGGGTAGGAGGCGTCGACTCGGGCCCGCCGCGGACCGACGCGGCGGGGCTCGACGGCTCAGCCGCCCCCGAGCCGCTCCCGGGCGACGCGCACGGCGGTCCTGACCCTCGCCGGCGCCGTGCCACCCACGACGTCCGCGGCCGCGAGCGCGCCTGATGGGCGCTCCGGAACGCGACGCCACGCCGGACGAGGGCGTCGGCGACCGCCGTCGCGGTCGTGAAGCCGCCGTCGGCGGCGGCGCGCGTGCGTTCCCGATCCACGAGAAGCGTGTCGAGGAGGCCGGCCATGACGCCGAGGGAAGCCTCGAGCGCGGCCACCGAACCGAACAGTGGGGGCACCCCCTCCTGGAGGTCTCGTTGGTAGGCCAGGGGCAGGCCCTTCAGGATGCCGAGCAGCGCCGTGAGGGCGCCGATCGAGCGCGCGGCACGGGCGCGCACCAGCTCGGCCGGATCCGGGTTGCGCTTGTTCGGCATCATCGAGCTGCCGGTCGAGAACGCATCCGCGACGCGGACGAAGCCGAAGGCCGGATTCGACCACCAGGTGATCTCCTCGGCAAGCCGGGACAGGTGGACGCCGGCGAGGGCGACCGCGGCCAGGACCTCCACCGCGAAGTCCCGGTCTGAGACCGCGTCCATCGAGTTCGCCGTGGCGCCCGCGAAGCCGAGCTCCGCGGCGGTCGCCTCGCGATCGAGCGGATAGCCCGCACCGGCGAGGGCCCCCGAGCCCAGCGGCGAGACGTTGAGCCGCCGGCGGGCGTCGGCGAGGCGCCCGCGGTCGCGCTCGAGCATCTCGACGTAGGCCAGGAGGTGATGGGCCAGCAGGACCGGCTGGGCTGGCTGGATGTGGGTCGTGCCGGGCAGGATCGTCTCGATCTCGCGTTCGGCGAGGCCCACCAGGGAGCGCTCCATGGCCAGAATCCCGGCGTCGAGCCGGTCGACCGCGCGTCGCGTCCAGAGGCGAAGGTCGGTCGCCACCTGGTCGTTGCGGGAGCGTCCCGTGTGGAGCTTCCTGGCCACGGGCCCGATCCGCGCCTCGAGCGCCGCCTCGAGGTTCATGTGCACGTCCTCGAGGGCCGGGTCCCAGGCGATCGTCCCGGCCTGGACCTCCAGGGCGAGGCCCTCGAGCCCGGCGACCAGAACGCCGGCCTCGGCGTCGGTCAGGATGCCCGCCCGGGCCAGCCCGTGGACGTGGGCGACGGAGCCGGCGATGTCGTCGGGGGCGAGCGCCGCGTCGACCTCGATGGAGCTCGTGAACGCGGCGACACGAGGGTCCGTGTCGCCCGTGAATCGACCACCCCAGCGCTGCATCGCGGCCTCCTGCGAGCCGCCATCGTAGCGGCCTCGATCGTGGCCGGCGCCGTCGACCCCGGCGACGCGGGTCGGGTTGCGCGACGGCTTCGCCGTACCCTGCCGGAGCTACTCCGCCGCGACCGCAGCGCCGGCGACGGTCGCGTGCACCGGAGAGGCCGCCCGGAGGC
>JACQEH010000170.1 GCA_016200675.1 Chloroflexota bacterium
CCTCGGCGCCGACCTCAGCATCAGGTTCTTCCTCGGATCCGGCCCGCGCATCCACGACCGATTCCAGGCGCCGATGATCGAGTCGCTGCTGCGTAGCCTTGGGCCGCGATGGCGAGCCGAGCTCGAAGTCCCGGTCGAGCAGCCACGCCGCGGCGTCATCGACCTGGTCCTCCATGACCGGGTGTCGGGCCTCATGGTTGCGGCGGAAGTCCAATCCGACCTTCAGCGCCTCGAGCAGCAGATCCGATGGAGCCACGAGAAGGCGGCCGGGCTTGCGGAGAGTCGGGCGGCATCGGCGGCCGGCGCGGCCGGCCTGGCCACGTCGGAGATGCTCATCCTGCGCTCAACGGTCCGAACCCGGGACGTCGCCCGCCAGTACGAGGCCACGCTTCGCGCGGCCTACCCGGCGCAGACCGCCGATGCCGTGCAGGCACTGACCGGCACGGCACCGTGGCCCGGTCCCGCCGTCGTCTGGATGCATGTCCACGGCAGGCACGTCACTGTGATGCGTCTGCCGCCCGTCGGCGTCGCCCTGGGCCGTTGACCTCGATGGGTGCGGACCTCGGCGTGTGCGGACCTCGGCGTCGGTGGTCCTCGGCGTGTGCGGACCTCGGCATCGGTGGTCAGGCTTGCCCGGCAGTCACGGATTCGTGCGTGGGCGCGGGCTCTCGACCACGGCGAACACGATGTCGCGCCCAGGAGTCAACAATACGTGCGGCACGGGCCTGAGCGGCCGCGTGGGACGGAAGCCAGCCGACACGGAGCAGGAAACCGCGCTTGTCAGGCAAGCGGCCCCGCGACCGCCGGACCAGCGACCGCCGAACCGCCGAGCCGGCGACCGCCGAACCAGGGACCGCCGAACCGCGTCGCCACGGACCGGGGACCGCGTCGCGCCACACGGCCGCGCCGCCACAGACGGGCCCCGCGATCGCCGCCCGAGCTCGACGAGGTCAGCTCGTCGCGGCGGCCTCGGAACGGCCAGGCGCGGCCTGGATCGTCACGAGCGTCTCGCGGACCTGGGCCGCAAGGCCGGTCGCGTCGAGGCGGAGGACCCGGCGGAGATCAGTCACCGCGCCGTGGTCGACGAAGCGGTCGCCGGGGATCCCCACGATCTGGACGGGAATCCCGCGGTAGGCCGGATCCGTCATCCGGGCCTCCTCGATCGCCTCGAGGACGCCGCTCCCGAACCCGCCCGTCACGACGCTCTCCTCGAAGGTCACCACGAGCCGCTTGCCGCGCGCCTGGTCGAGGATGAGCTGCCGATCGAGCGGCTTGGCGAAGCGGGCGTTGATCACCCCCACCGACCAGCCCGCGACCTCGAGCGCAGCGGCCGCCTCGACGGCCCGCATCACGATGGGCCCGAAGCCGACGAACAGCATGTCGCGCCCCTCGCGAAGGACCTCCGCCTGACCCACGGGAATGGCCACCGGCTCGACGGCCGGCAGGCCGAACCCGGGGTCGCGGGGGTAGTGGAGGGCAAACGGATGGTCCTGGGCGAACGCCGTCCGGACCAGGGACCGGAGCTCCTGCTCGTCCTTGGGACTGGCGATCACGAGGTACGGCAGCTGGCGCTGGGCGGGAATCGTGAACATCCCCTGGTGGGAGGTGCCGTCCTCGCCGACAAGCCCCGCACGATCGACGCCGAGGAGCACGGGCAGGTCGTTCTGGCAGAGATCGTGGACGGTCTGGTCGAAGGCCCGCTGCAGGAAGGTCGAGTACAGGGCCACCACGGGACGCATGCCGCCCAGCGCCAGGCCGGCAGCCAGGGTGACGGCGTGCTGCTCGGCGATGCCCACGTCGATCGCCCGATCCGGGTACGCGGCATGGAACCTGGCCATCCCAGTACCGGTCGGCATGCCGGCCGTGATCCCCACGATGCGCCGATCGTCTGCGGCGACGGCCACCAGCTCCTCGGCGAAGACGGCCGTGTAGTTCGGATGCTTCTTCGGGGCGTCGGGCGGCACCGAGGGCGGCACCGCGTCGCCGTTCGAGCCCTGGCCGTGGGGTGTCGTGGCCGCGAACGGCCGGGCGGGCTTCGGCGGCTCGACGTCGGTCGCCGGCACGGCCATCGGCGGCAGCGCCGCCCCGTGGAACGACACCTGGTCCGTCTCGGCGGGGCGATAGCCCCGACCTTTCTGGGTCCTGACGTGGACGATGACCGGACCTTTGAGGTCGAGGACGCGCTCGAACGTCTCGAGCAGGGCGTGCAGGTCGTGCCCCGGCACGACGCCGATGTAGGTGATCCCGAGGTCCTCGAAGAGCTGCCCCGGCGAGGCGAGGTTGACCACCGATCGCCGCAGGCGCTGGCTCCACTCGAGGGCGCCGCCCCCGACGAGCGGGATCTTCTCAACGAGCCCGTCGTAGGCCGACTTGCTCTGCTGCCAGGCCTGGCTCAGCTTGATCTTGCTGAGGTAGGTCGAGAAGGCACCGACCGTCGGGCTGATCGACATCTCGTTGTCGTTGAGGACGATGAGGAGCTGGGTGCCCTTGTGGCCGACGTCGTTGAGGGCTTCGAGGGACAGGCCCGTCATGAGCGCTGCGTCGCCGACGACGACGGCCACCCGTTCCAGGCCGTGGCGGAGGTCGCGCGCGGTGGCGAGGCCCTGGGCGATGGACAGGCCCGTGCCGGCGTGGCCGCCGTCGAACACGTCGTGCTCGCTCTCCGATCGCCGCGGGAAGCCCCCGATGCCGTCGAGCTGCCGCAGCGTCCCGAACCTGCCGAGCCGGCCCGTGAGGAGCTTGTGGGCGTAGGCCTGATGGCCCGTATCCCAGACGATACGGTCGCGCGGCGACTCGAGGAGCCGGTGGAGGGCGATCGTCAGCTCGACCACGCCGAGCGACGATCCGAGGTGCCCGCCGGTCGAGGCGACCGTCGCGATGATCGTCTCGCGGAGCTCCGCGGCGAGGATCGCCAGCTGGCCCTCGTCGAGGCCGCGGAGGTCGCCGGGGCCCTTGAGGCCCTCGAGGATCGAAGACACGGCAGCGCTGCTCCTGGGATGAGACGGACGTTGCGGGAGTCTACCCGGAAGGGCGGCGGCGCGACCGGCGCGGGTCCGAGCGCCCACGGTGGCTTGCCTGCCCGCTGCTCCCCTACTCGGCCTCGCGGGCGTCCTCGGGGCGGACGTCGATGGCGGTGAGCGCACCGCCGGCCCGGGTCACGAGCTGCTGGACCTTGAGCTCGGCCTCGGCAAGGAGGCGGGCGCAGCGCTCGTGGAGGGCGACCCCGCGCTCGTAGAGGGCGATCGATCGCTCGAGCGGCTGCCCCCCGGCCTCGAGCTCGGCCACCGTGCGCTGGAGCTCGGCAAGCGCCTCGTCGAAGGTGAGTCGCTCGATCGGCGGATCAGTCGGGTCCGTCATGCGACGCCTCGTCCTTGCGCTCCGTCAGCCGCGAGAGACGCGGCGCCAGGAAGAAGATACCGAAGGCGATGCCGATCCCGCCGGCGATGACGCCGATCGCCAGGATCGCCAGCAGCTCGCCGATCACGTCGGCTGCCGCCCGTCACCGGCACGGGCCGGGAACTCACCCCGCGCGACGCGGATCAGGAGCGGCGAACCGTCCGCGGCCTCGGCGGGGTCGCGGACGACGGCCCCGTCGACGCGTCTCCGCACGATCGCGTAGCCACGTTCGAGGGTCGCACCGGGGCCCAGCGCGGCCAGTGACGCGGCGGCGGTCGAGAGTGATCCGCCGGCCACGGCGAGCCGTCCGGCGACGAGCCCGGGCAGGCGCTCGGCGAGGCGTTCGTCGGCTCGCCGCCGATCGGTCATCCGCACCCGGACCGCCCGCGTCGCGCGTTCGAGGAGATCGCCCGCCCGTTCCCGCGAGGCCGCCAGCCGGGCGGCCGGGTGGAGCTGGTCCAGGAGGCGCCGCTCGGCGGCGACGTCGAGCGCCGCCGAGCGCAGGCCGCGGGCGGCCGCGCCGTGCATGCGCTCCGCGCCCCGGGCCAGGGACGCCGCGAGCTCGGCCTGATCGGGGACCACGAGCTCCGCCGCGGCCGAGGGCGTCGGGGCCCGCACATCCGCGGCAAAGTCGGCCAAGGTCACGTCCACCTCGTGGCCGATGCCGCAGACCACGGGCAGCGGGTGGCCGACGATCGCCCGCACGACCCGCTCGTCGTTGAAGGACCAGAGGTCCTCCATCGAGCCACCACCGCGGGCCAGGATCGTGACCGCGGGTGCCTCCCCACCCCGCCCTTCGTGGCGGAGCGCCTCGACGTGCCGCTCGAGTCGACGGAAGGCGCCGACGATGCTCTGGACGCTCCCCTCCCCCTGGACCTGGCAGGCGACGAGGACGACGCGGGCCAGCGGCCAGCGGCGGGCCAGGACGTGGCAGACGTCCTTCCAGACGGCGCCGGTGGGCGACGTGATCACGGCGATGGTCGCCGGCCGTGCCGGCAGCGACCGCTTCCGCGCGGCTTCGAACAGGCCCTCCGACTGGAGGCGGGCCTTGAGCTGCTCGAAGCGGATCGCCAGGTCCCCCACCCCCGAGGGCTGGAGCGTCTCGACGTAGAGCTGAAGCGCGCCCTGCGGTTCGTAGTAGTCGACATGACCGTGGGCCACCACCCGGAGGCCCGTCTGCGGCTGGAAGGCCGAGCGGATGCGCTCGTCACGGAACCAGACGCACTGGAGCTGCGACTTCTCGTCCTTGAGGGTGAAGTAGGCGTGGCCGGCCGTCGAGATGGTGACCCGCCCGACCTCGCCCTCGACCCACAGGTCGCGGAGTCGATCATCCGAACGGACGAGCGTCGCAACGACCCGGGTCGCTTCGGTGACGGCCAGAATTCGCGGCCCGGACGCGGCCGGACCCGCAGGCGTGGTCAGCTCGTCCTCCTCTCGTGATGGCGGGCGCATCATATGACCCCGATCCCCTAGTTCTCGATCCAGGGCTGACCCGCGAAGCCCGCGGGGCGGATTGTGTGTCGGGAACGTAGTTTCCTGCCTCGGCCACGAAGTGCCCGGTCGCGCGGACGACGTCAGGTGATGCATCCGCTCACCGGTCAAAGCTGTCAACGCCGGATCCCAACCAGCGTTCCCGGCCGCAGGTGGGGGCAGGACTCGAGCATCAACGGTCATCTGCCGGATAGCGGCGGGTCGGTCTCCACGCGGAGGCCAGTACGATCATCGGCCTCCTCCGCGATCTCTATCAGACGGAGATCCCGGGGATACCGGGAGGAGGAATGCGTCTCGCTCAAGAGACGAGCACGGCGCTGTGGCCATTGAAACGGTCCGCGGATGTGGAACTTCCGCCGCGCCCCTCCATCGGATCACGAGTGACGTTCTCGGCCTCCGGCGTGGCCGGGGGCCGGGCGTCGAGTCCGCGAGGCGTCAGGGCAGATGCTGGGCGAGGTCGGCGAGGGTGATGTCCTCGGTCGGGTCAAGCGTGATCACCCGCCCCCCCGCGTCCACCGGGAAGAGCGTGGCGATGGTCGTCGAAACTCCTGTGCCGAAGTCGAATGATCCTGTCAGCGCGACGGCCTTGCCGCCGACGATGGGAGGAGGCACCAGATCGCTCGCGGAGCTACCCGTCTCGTCGGCACCGAGCTTTCCACCCGCGAGCCAGTAGACGTCCGTCGGCCCGGTCGCGGTCCAGTTGCCCCAGGCGACTCGTTCGAGGCGCAGCCGATAGGCCCGCCCGATGAAGTAATCGGCGGTGCCGTTATCCCAACCCGCATGGAGGGCTCGATCGGCCGGACGGCTTCCATCCGGGGTGTTCCAGCGCAGCTGGCTGACGGACTCGACGGTCACGACGGCGATGCCCTCGTAGAATGGTACGTCCTCTCGGACGAATTGGGCCAGCGTCTGGTAGTTGACGCTCACGGCGCCGCCCACTCGGCTCTCGCCGTGCGGCCCGGCGGAGGCCAACGGTGCGGCGCTCGTGACCGCTGGCTGGCTCGGTGCGATGGTGGGACCGAGGCCGGCGATCCCG
>JACQEH010000037.1 GCA_016200675.1 Chloroflexota bacterium
CGCTCCACATCCTCGGCGAGGGCGACCAGGTCCGTCACTACACCTACGGCGGCGATCTGGCCCGCGGCATCCGCCTGGCGATGGAATCGCCGGCTGCCGTCAACGACGACTTCAACCTCTCGACGGCCCGCTCGACGACCGTCCTCGAGCTGGCCGAGCTCGTCTGGCGCACCGTCCACGGCCCCGGGCGGCCCTTCCGCCATGTCTCCGACCCGCCCTTCGAGCACGATGTCCAGCGACGCGTGCCGGCGACGGCCAAGGCCCGCGACGTCCTCGGCTTCGAGGCGACGACGACACTCGAAGCCATGCTCGCCGAGGTCGTGCCCTGGATCCGGGCCGAGATCGAGGCCGGACGCCTGTGACGGCGACCGCCGGATCGGCTGCCGATGCCGGCGCGACGCCCGAGCTCTCGATCGTCCTGCCGGTCTACAACGAGGGCGAGGCGGTCGAGCCGGTCCTGCGGGCCCTCCACGCGGCCGTCTCGGCACCGACCGAGCTGCTCGTGGTCTGGGACTTCGATGGGGACACGACGCGCCCGGTGGTCGAACGCCTGGCCGCGGAGCTGCCGGGCCTCCGCGGGGTTCGCAACGACCTCGGTCGTGGCGTCCTCAACGCGATGCGAGCGGGGATTGCCGAGGCGCGTGGATCGCTCGTCCTGATCTCGATGGCCGACGGCTCCGACGAGCCGGCGATCGTGGACGCGATGGTCGGCCGCGACTTCCTCGAGTCCGTGACGATCGAGAGCCGCGCCGGGTTCGAGCTGGCCCTGGAGCTGACGGTCAAGGCCACGCTCGCCGGCCGGCGCGTCGCCGAGGTGCCCACCACCTGGCGAGATCGGGCAGCCGGCGAGAGCAACTTCCGGCTGCGCCAGTGGCTGCCCCACTACCTGCGTTGGTATGGCCTCGCGATGCGCGGACGCTTCAGCCGGTCGCGGGGGCCGGGCTGAGCGGCGTCTCCTCGGGTGCCCAGCTTCGCCGAGTGGCGGCCAGGGTGGCCACCAGCGCGGCCGTCATCGCGATTGAGCCGGCGGTCCCGAGGAGGCCGCCGAGGGGAACCAGCGTTCCCGGCCCGCCCGTCGGTGGCACCGCCGCGAGCAGGTTGAGGCTGATCGTCACGGCCAGCAGGAGCCAGGTCGCCACGGCCAGGCGATCCGGCCAGGCGAGGACGAGGAAGACGAGCGCCGGGTAGGCGTAGCGCTCGTGCATCGAGGTCAGGCCGACGAACGTCGCCAGGGCGACGGCGGCGATCCCCCAGGCCAGGCCAGCGGCCGTCGCCCGGCGCCACGTCCAGAGGAAGACGAGGCCGGCCAGCACGCCCGCCAGGGCGAACCCGATCCAGCGAAGCGTGACCGGCCCCACGATCGGGACATCGTCGGCCACCAGCGATCCGCCGCCTGCCAGGCCCTGGAGGATCCACCACGGGTTCCAGGCTCGCAGCGACAGGACGGCGAAGGTCGCGCTGTAGTCGCCCAGGGACCTGAGGTAGTTGGCCGGGCCGCTGGCGGCCAGGAACGGCGTCCAGAGGGCGACGACCGTGGCCAGGCCGACGACGGCGGCCCGCGCCGAGCCCGCGAGCCCTTCCCGGCGGAGGTAGAAGGCCGCGAACGGGATGGCCAGCGGCAACGCCTGGGGCTTGGCCATCAGGCCGATGGCGATCGCGACGGCGGCCCAGCCATAGCGCCCCCGCGTGACGAGGAGCCAGGCGACCACCATCGGCAGGACGTAGATCGACTCGAACTGGGCCCACCAGGCCGAGACGTACCACGTCGCCGGCACGAGGAGGATCGCCAGGCTGCCGGCGACCGCCCAGCGAGGCCGGGCCCGGAGGCTCCAGCCGACGATCGCCGCGATCGCGAAGTCGGCGAAAACGGCCGGCAGCTTGATCACGGCCAGCGCGATCGGATCACCGGGAGCCGGGTTCAGGAGCCCCGGCGCCACCGAGCCGAGGACCCACCAGATCCAGGGCAGGACCGGCGGGAAGGAGATCGGCTGGTCGTAGGCGCGGGTCAGGCCGGTCGCGTGGATGCCGCGGGCCCAACCGAGGAAGTCGGTGACGTCGCCCGCGAACCCGGGCTGCGGCAGGAGGATCGCCCGGATGACGACGGCGAGTGCGAGGCCGGCAGCCAGCGCGGCCCACTCGCGTGGGCCGAACCGCTCGTCGCCCCGGGCGTTCAGGCCCGCAGGCTCCGCCAGTACCGCTCGGCCGCGCCGGCGAGGCCGCAGAGCCCGGCCATCTTGGCTCCGTGGGAGCGGACCGCGGCGGCCATCTGGGCCTCGCCGCCGAAGAGCCGGTCGAGCTGGCTCTCGTAGAGGGAGATGCCCCGGATCTTGCGCTCCAGCTGGTCGCCGACGTCGGCATATTCGGGTGCCAGGATGAGGTCCTGGTCGAGGCCGTCGAGGGCACCGGCGGGCAGCTGCTCGAGGCGATCGAAGTCGTGCCACCAGGTGTACGGGAAGTCCTCGTAGAAGACGACCTTGCCGGCCCATTCCGGACCCGGCATGACCCACCGTCGCGACTCCGCGAGGAGGTCGATACCGACCTGCCGGCAGAGCTGGTGGTCGACGTGATTGCCGACGCCCAGGGGCACATAGACCGCCTGCGGCTCGAGGCGGATGATCTCGCGGCGGACGCGCTCGGTCGGCGCGTCGTCGTCCTCGCGGACCGCTCCCAGCAGCTCCTCGTCTCCCTCGTAGCCGCGGAAGACCGCGTCCGGGAGGTCCAGGAAGATCACGGCGGCCTCGGCGAAGTAGGCGAACTGCTCGTCCTCGAGGCGGCGCCGGGCCATCACCTCGCCCGCGGCGGCGGCCTCGGTCAGCTCCTCGGTCATCACCGCGCCCTGCGTCGGCAGGTCGTCGATGAGCGGCTGGCCGGCCAGCGGCTTGTTGCGGATGCTCGCCCGGCGGTACCACGACGAGCGCTGCCAGAAGCGCTTGGCGGCCGCATCGGCGTCGTCCTGGGTGGCGTCCAGGCGGTCCGAGGTCGCCGCCCAGGGTGGTGCGATCGAGGGGTCGTCGGTCGGGTAATCGCCCCGGATCGAGGCGCGATTGAAGGCTTCGCTGTTGGGCCAGAGGGCCTTCGAGCCGAAGCCGAGAGCCTCTCGCTGGTAGCCGTTGAGCGCGGTCCCATCGCCGCTGCCCGAGAAGACGGTCACGATCGCGACGTTCTGGCCGAGCTCGCGGAGGCTGGCGATGAGCCCGCCGCAGGACAGGGCGACGTCGTCGGGATGGGGCGCGACGAAGACGTGGGTCATGAGGCCGCGAGTATACCGATCGCCTCGCCCGCTCCGCCCGCCATTGCGCCGGTTTCCGTGGCCGGGCATCGCGCACCGAGCCGGACATGCCACATCCGCGGTCTCAACAAGCCGGACATGCCTCTGAGCCATGGGAATCGTCGTGAGCGACCTTGGCCAGATCCGATATCGGTCTAAATCCCCGTCCCGTCGAGCGTGCTCGTCAGCGCATGTATGACCCAGCGGCATGGCACACCCTTGAGGGCTGTCCCCGCTTAGTCGTCGAAGCCCTCCGCGCCGATGAGGGGCACGAAGACCACCGCCCCGTCCGACTCGGTGAACCAGTCCTCGGGGCCACGGCGCTCGATGGCGAGCAGCTCCTGGGACCCGCGAGCCCCCACGGGGATCACGAGGCGCCCGCCGATCGCGAGCTGGGCCGGGAGCGACGGCGGCACGATCGGCGCCGCCGCGGTCACGATGATCCCGTCCCACGGCGCCCCGTCCGGCGCGCCGGGGCTGCCGTCGCCGATGACCACCTCCACGCCCTCGATCCCGAGGGCCGCCAGGTGCCCACGTGCCGCGTCGGCCAGTCGCGCATGCCGCTCGATCGTCCGGACGCGCGCCCCGAGCGTGGCCAGGGCGGCGGCCTGGTAGCCGGATCCCGTGCCGACCTCGAGGACGCGGTCGCCGGGCACCACCCGCAGCAGCTCGGTCATGCGGGCCACGACCCATGGCTGGCTCATCGTCTGGCCCTCGGCGATGGCAACCGCGCCGTCCCGATAGGCGAACGGCCGCTCACCGGGTTCCAGGAACGCCTCGCGGGGCAGGCCGGCCATCGCCGCCAGCACGCGCTCGTCGCCGATGCCGCGCTCCCGCAGCTGGTCCACGACCATCGCGCGGCGGGCTCGATCGAATGACGTCTCGCCGGGCTCGGGCACGACCTGACGATACGCGCAGGCGGGCCCGACGGGGCGCTCCGGGCCGCTACCAAGGTCCCGCTACGTACCGCCCGTGGTCACCGCGGACCGGTCCTCGACCGGACGGCGGCCTAGGAGGA
>JACQEH010000133.1 GCA_016200675.1 Chloroflexota bacterium
CCCGTGTGGATGTAGCTGGAGATGAGGCCCTCGCGGGCCTCACGGCCGGCCTTCCTGGCGGCCGCCGAGAGGCCCCGTTCCCGCAGCAGCAGGACGGCCTTCGAGACGTCGCCGGCGGTTTCCTCGAGGACGCGCTTGCAGTCCATGAACCCGGCGCCGGTGAGCTCGCGGAGGCTCTTGACCGCCTCGGCGCTGATCGTGGCCATGCTCGTTCGATGCTCCTTGGTCGAAGCGGTGGAGGGCTGCTCCGCCGCGAACTGGTCGGATTGCGCGGGGGTCGTCAGCCCGCGGTTTCAGTTGCGGCACGCTCCGCCGCCTCGCGGGCGAGCTCGGCGGCGATCTCATCGGGGGTGGCCGCGGCGGGCTCCTCGGCAGCCGGCGCCACGGGGGCACCGGGCAGCAGGTCGTCCTCGTCGTCCGGCGCGAAGCTGAGGGCCGCGCCGCCCGCCAGGGCGGCCACGAGGGCATCGCTGGCCTCGACGTCGTCGTACTCGGGCTCGGCCGCGAGCGGCTCGGGCTCCGGTTCTGCGGTCGCCCGGTTGGCCCGCTCGTTGGCACCCTCGATCGCGGCATCCGCGATCAGGGAGCACAGGAGCCGGATCGCCCGGATCGCGTCATCGTTGGCCGGGATGATGTAGTCGAGCTCGTCAGGGTCGACGTTC
This sequence comes from Chloroflexota bacterium, assembly GCA_016200675.1. Classification (GTDB taxonomy): domain Bacteria; phylum Chloroflexota; class Limnocylindria; order Limnocylindrales; family CSP1-4; genus UBA5189. The sequence goes on from JACQEH010000133.1 coordinate 663, forward strand.
GTGTCGCCGGTCCCGACGACCGGGATCTCCAGCTTGTTGGCCTCGGTCACGGCGATGCGCTCGCGGTGCGGGTCGACGATGAAGACGGCACCCGGCAGGCGCTTCATCTTGCGGATCCCGCCGAGCGTGGCGTTGAGCTTGTTGAGCTCCTCGGTGAGCTTGGCCGCCTCCTTCTTGGGGAGGCGCTCGAACTCGCCGGCCTGCTGGCGCGCCTCGAGCTGCTCGAGCAGCCCGATCCGCTTCTTGATGGTCACGAAGTTGGTGAGCATCCCGCCCAGCCAGCGCTTGTTGATGTAGGGCATGCCCGCCCGCGTCGCTTCCTGGGCGACTGGCTCCTGGGCCTGCTTCTTCGTCCCGATGAACAGGACGGCCTCGCCGCGGGCGACCGTCTCGCGGACGTAGTCGAGGGCCGCCTCCAGCCGCTGGGCAGTCTGGGCGAGATCGATGATGTGGATCCCGTTGCGCTCGGCAAAGATGAACGGGCGCATCTTGGGGTTCCAGCGGCGAGTCTGGTGGCCGAAGTGGACACCGGCCTCAAGCAGCTGCCGCATCGAGACGGACGGCACGGGGCGTGACCTCCTGTTCCGGTTGTATCCGCCGCGGACCACGTCGCCGGGGGCCGAACGGCTCGCTCGTCGAGCGATGCGATCCGGCACCGTCCCGGTCGGGAACGGTCCGCGTGTGAGCTCCATCGCCAAATTGACGATGGGCGGAGGGTTCCCGGCCCACCCGTTCCAGGTCTCTCCCGTTCCAGATGGTCGATCCGTGGGTTGCCGGGCCTCGGTCCTCGCCTCCGCGTCAGATGGCAGCGACGTGGTGGCGAATGCGGACCGCCTCCCCCGGAGCCGCGGCCGGCTCCACGACCACGAGGTCCAGGCGCAGCGGCAGCGGCGGGACGGGGGTCCCGTCGGCCAGGGCTCCTTGCTCGCGAAGTGCCTGGGCCGCCCGCCGCAGCCGCAGCCGCTTCCGAGCATCGACCGTCTCCTCGGGGAGCCCGAAGGCCCGGCTGGCCCGGCTCCGGACCTCGACCACGACCAGCCTTGCCGGGACGGCAGGATCCACGGCCACGATGTCCAGCTCGGCCCGGCCGACGCGCACCTGGCGCCCGAGGATGCGCCAGCCTGCGGCGAGCAGGCGCTCACTCACGAGGCGCTCGGCTTCGTCGCCACGGCGCTGGGATTCGGTTCGCACAACGGGAGCATGGCGGTCACCGATGCACTGCCGCTTATCTGGGGCTCATCGGACGGGCTCCTCGACGAAGTCGAGCTCGAGGTTCTCGGCGAGGTCGGCGAGGAGGTTGCTGACGTCGCGGTCGGCTCGACCGGCCATCACCGGCACCAGGGAGCGCACCGTGGGGGCAGGCGGCGGTGCGTGGTCATCGCCCAGGCCAAGGCCCATCTGGTCCCCGGCGAGGGTCCGCTGCAGGGCGAGGAAGCTCCGCCGGTGGAAGGGCGTCAGGCCGAGGCGGCGGATCGCCTGGCGGTGCTCGAGGGTGGCGTAGCCCTGGTTCCGCTCCCAGCCGTAGCCCGGATGGCGCGCCGCCAGACGGGCCATCATCCGGTCCCGGACGACCTTGGCCACGATCGAGGCGCAGGCGATCGAGTAGCTCCGGGCGTCGCCGTCGACGATCGACGTGTAGGGCCCCACGTGGGCCTCGAAGCCCGCGATGCGGTTGCCGTCGACGAGGACGTGGTCGTGGCCGCCGATCCGGGCGACGGCCCGTCGCATCGCGAGGTGGGTGGCGTGGTAGATGTTGAGGCGATCGATCTCGTCGACGGAGGCCGCCCCGACGCCCACGGCCACCGCCCGCCGGCGGATCTCCGGGGCGAGCCGCTCGCGCTGGGCCGCCGACAGCGTCTTCGAGTCGCGGACGCCCTCGATCCGATGGCTGTTCGGGCGGATCACGACCGCGGCCGCGACGACGGCCCCGCAGGTCGGGGCCACGCCGACCTCGTCCACGCCCGCGACCCGCGTCGCACCCGCCCGCCACAGCGGGCGCTCGAAGCGAAGGGTGGGGACCTGCGGCACGAGTCCTAGCCTATCGTCCCCACGATCCCGGCGCCCGATGCGCCGGCGGGGCCTGCCGAGGGGCCGGAATCAGGCGACCCCGTCGCGTGACGGGGTCGTCGTGGTCCTCAGGGTCGTCGGGGGGTGCCGGCCGGGCCTGGCTTCGCGGCGGTCAGCCGTTGACGCGTCGTTCGCGGAGGGTGGCCGCCTTGCCGACCCGCTTGCGCAGGAAGTACAGCTGGGCCCGACGGACCTGCCCGTGGCGGACGACGTCGATCTTCTCGATCCGGGGACTGTTGATCTTGAAGGTCCGCTCCACGCCGACGCCGCTGGCGATCTTGCGGACGGTGATCGAGCGGGTGATCCCGCCGCCGCGGAGGCGCATGACGGTGCCCTCGAAGACCTGGACGCGCTCCTTGCCGCCCTCGACGACGCGGGCGGCGACCCGGACGGTGTCGCCCGAGGCGAGGTCCGGGAGGTCGGTGCGGAGCTGGTCGGCGACGATCTCGTCGAGCACGTTCACGGTGGTGGTCCCTGGTCGTGTGGCAGCGCGGCGCTGCGGGCTGGGCAGTGGATCTGGCGGGTCGGAGGTCGACCGGCGGCGGAGTATAGCACGGGTCCGCCGGGCCTCAGTCGGCCAGCGCCTCAGTCGGCCGCGGCCTCCGCGGGCATCGACCCTCGCGGCGGGTGGTCCTGCCCCTCGCCGGGCCCTTCGGCCTCGATCGCCTCGAGCACCCGACGCTCCTCGGGCCGGAGCGCCCGCTCGCGGAGGAGATCGGGACGTCGGGCCAGCGTCCGGCGCAAGGAGGCCTCAAGCCGCCAGCGTCGCACGGCCGCATGGTCCCCGCCGACGAGGACCGGCGGCACGCCGAGGCCACGGAATTCCGCGGGGCGCGTGTACTGGGGGTACTCGAGGAGGCCGTCGGCAAACGACTCCTCGGCCGTCGAGGCGGCGTCGATCGCACCGGGCAGGAGTCGGATGACGGCGTCGACGATGACCAGCGCCGCCAGCTCGCCGCCGGTGAGGATGTAGTCGCCGATCGAGAGCTCGAGGTCGACGAGGCCGCGGATCCGCTCGTCCACCCCTTCGTAGCGAGGACAGACGAACAGGAGGTGGCTCCGTCCGGCAAGGTCGACCGCCCGGCCGTGGCTGAACCGCTCGCCCGCCGGATCCATCAGGATCGCGGTGCTGCCGTCCGACCGCAGCGCATCGAGCGCGGCCGCCACGGGCTCGGGGCGGAGGACCATGCCCGCTCCCCCACCGTAGGGCGCGTCGTCGACGCTCCGATGGCGGCCCAGCCCCCAGCGGCGGAGGTCGTGGACGACGATCCCGGCGTGGCCCTCATCCCGGATGCGGGCGGGGATGCTCTCGGCCAGCGGGCCCTCGACCATGGCCGGGAAGAGGGTCAGGATGTCGATC
>JACQEH010000138.1 GCA_016200675.1 Chloroflexota bacterium
GATGCCAGCCTGCCCGCGGCGACCGCGACCGAGCTGGCCCGCCTCCGCCCCGGCCGGATCGTCGTCCTGGGCGGCCCCTCGGTGGTGCCCGATGCCGTCGTGAGCGCGGCGCTGCACGCCGCAACCTGACCTCGGGGCTCGCATTCGACTGGCGGCCGGCCAGCCGTCACAATCGGGCCATGCCCAGCAAGGTGATCCTGGACGTCGACACCGGCACGGATGATGCCGTCGCCCTCATGGTCGCAGCCCTCTCGCCCGACCTCGAGCTGATCGGGGCGACCACCGTCAACGGCAACACGGCCGTCCACAACTGCACGGAGAACACCCTCCGGGTCTTCGACTGGATCGGGCTCCCGGGGACCCCCGTCCACCAGGGGATGACCCGCCCGCTCGCCCGCGAGCAGATGACCCAGCGCAACCCTGCCGGGCGCATCCACGGCGACCTCCTGGACCTGCCGCCGGCCACCACCGCGCGCGTCCAGCCGGGCCACGGCGTCGACTGGCTGATCGACACCTACCTCGCCTCCGACGGCGACATCACGCTGGTCCCCGTCGGCCCGCTGACGAACATCGCGATGGCCATCCAGAAGGAGCCGCGGATCCTCGCGAAGATCCCCGAGATCGTGATCATGGGCGGCGCCCACGACCACGGGAACTCGACCCCCTCGGCCGAGTTCAACATCTGGCTCGATCCCGAGGCGGCCCGGATCGTGGTCAACTGCGGTCGCCCGATCCGGATGGTGACCCTCGACGCCACGCATCGAGCCCTCGTCTCGCTCGACGACTGCCGGGCCCTGCGATCCCTGGGCACCCCGGCCGGGGAGGCCGCGGCGCGCTTCACCGAGAAGCGGATCGAGGGCTATGACGCGACCCAGCCGATGCATCGGGCGGGCGCGGCGCCGGTCCACGACGCCCTGGCGGTCTGCGCCGTCATCGACCCCTCGATCATCACCACCCATTTCATCCCGGTGGATGTCGAGACGGACGCCGAGCTGTCCGTCGGCCGAACCGTCTGCGACTTCCGGTTCCGGAGCGGCATGCCGGCCAACGTCCACTTCGCCATGGATGCCGACGAGCCGAAGTTCGTCCGGATGCTCCTGGAGATCCTGGGACGGACCGCCTGATCGCGTCCATCTCCCGACGGCGGTTCATCGCCGGCCTCGGCGCGGCCGTGACCGCGATCGTGGCCGCCTGTGCGCCCGCCGGCGGATCGCTTGCGCCGAGCCAGCTGTCCACCGCTCTCTCGCCCGAAGCGAGCCTCGTCCCGTCGACCGGCCCCACGGCGGCTCCGTCGAGTGCTCCAAGTGCCTCCGCGGCCGGCCTTCGCTCCAAGATCGGGCGGCTCCTGGTCGTGGGCTTCCGGGGCACGGCGCTGCCCGAGGGGAGTCTGATCCGGCGGGCGATCGAAGCCGGGGAGCTCGGCGGCGTGATCCTCTTCGACCGCGACCACCTGACGGGCACCGCCGGCCGGAACATCACCTCGCCGAGCCAGCTGTCCGCCCTGACCGACGCCATCCGGTCGGCGGCGCTCACGGGCCCCCTCGGGGGCAACGTCATCGTCGCCGTCGACCAGGAGGGAGGCAAGATCGCCCGCCTCAATCCGTCGGACGGCTACCCGGCGACGGAGACCGAAGCCGCCCTCGGTGCCGCCAACGACTTGAACCACACGACCGACGCCGCGACGCTCATGGCCATCACCCTCGCTGGCGCGGGGATCGACCTCAACCTCGCCCCGGTGGTCGACCTGAACGTGAACCCGGCCAACCCGGCGATCGGCGCCCTCGGCCGGAGCTTCTCGGCCGACCCGGCCGTGGTCGTGGCCCAGGCGAGCGCGGTCATCGACGCCCACCACGCGGCCGGGATCAAGTGCGCCATCAAGCACTTTCCGGGGGAGGGGAGCGCAACTGCCAACACCGACGACGGCACCGTTGACGTGACCAGGAGCTGGACCAGGGCCGAGCTGCAGCCGTTCCGCGAGCTCGTGGCCGCGCGCGCACCCGACGCCGTCATGGTCGGGCACATCGTCAACGGCCAGCTCGACCCGCAGCACCCGGCCTCGCTGTCTCGGGCGACCGTGACAGGGCTCCTGCGGTCCGACATCGGGTGGATCGGGCCGGTCATCAGCGACGACATGCAGGCGCCGGCGATCAGCCGGGCCTTCGGTACGGACGAGGCCATCGCCCTGGCCCTCGAGGCCGGCGTCGACCTCCTGCTCTTCGCCAACCAGCAGGTCCACGACGAGGCGATCGGGACCCACGCGATCACCGTGATCGAAGGGCTGGTCGGGTCGGGGCGCATCAGCGAAGCCCGGATCGACGAGTCGATCAGCAGGATCGAGGGTCTTTTCGCGCCCACGGAGTGACCGAGCACCTCTGGCCGGCGAAGGGCGCGCGTCGTCCCGTCGCTGAGCGCGACGACGCCTCGTTCGGTAGATTCTCCGCATGCCCTTCCGCGCCGACCCGTGGCTCCATGTCATCGCCGGCTGCATGTCGTCGGGCAAGACCGATGAGCTGCTGCGACTCCTCCGGAGGGCCGAGATCGCCCGTCGCCGGATCCTCCTGGTCCGCCCCGCGATCGACAGCCGGACGCCGGGCGAGTACGCCGAAAGCCGATCGAAGGCTCGCTTCCCGTCGGTCCTCGTCAACCCGGCCGAGCCCTCCAGCGTCCTGGCGCTCGCCCGTGAGCGCGACGCCGACATGGTCGGCATCGAGGAGGCCCAGTTCTTCGACGACCAGCTCGTCGACGTGGTCGTGGCCCTCCGGGACAGCGGCCGGCACGTGATCGCCAGCGGCCTCAGCCTGGACTTCGCCGGCCGGCCCTTCGGCTCGATGCCCCAGCTCCTCGCCCTGGCCGACTCGGTCACCATGCTGACCGCGATCTGCGTAGTCTGCGGCGACACCGCGACCCGCACCCAGCGGCTCGTCGGCGGCCGGCCGGCCGCGATCGACGATCCACTCGTCGTCATCGGCGGCTTCGACACGGCGGCTACAGAGACCTACGAGGCCCGCTGCCACCGCCACCACGAGATCGGGGCGCCGCGCGCGACCTCGCAGCGGGAGGCGAGCCTGGCCGGGCCGGGCGGATCGGTCGTTGCGTCGCCGCCCGTCTCGAGGCAGGCAACCGGCTGAGCAGCGTCGGCGGCTCGGGCCGCGATGGACCGCCGGAGACGGCAAGGGAACGGCCCGGGACGACGATAGACGCCCCAGTGCCGAGGTGGAACGCCCGGGCCCGGCGATGGAACGCCCGGGCCCTCATGAAACGCCCGGTCCCGGCGATGGAACGCCCGGGCCCTCATGAAACGCCCGGTCCCGGCGATGGAACGCCCGGGCCCTCATGAAACGCCCGGTCCCCTGCCCCGCCCATGCCCTCGCCCGCTTGACAACGGTCGTTGACTGCGCAACTATTTGCAACAACGCAACTGGTCGGGTGGCCCTCGGGGCTCCGGCCGTACACGGCGGGCCGATCCCGCCAGTCAGGAACTCGACCCATGTCCGCCGTCACCGTCGACGACATCACCGTCCTGCCGCGGATCCCGGAACCGGACCCGATCCTTGCTCGCCAGCGACCCGTGACGAGCGTGACGAGCGCGCCAAAGGGGTACGAGGGCGAGGGCTTCCCGGTCCGGCGCGCGTTCGCCGGTGTCGACCTTGCCGACCTCGACCCGTTCATCCACCTCGACCAGATGGGCGAGGTCGAGTACGCGCCGGGCGCGCCGAAGGGCACGCCGTGGCATCCGCACCGTGGCTTCGAGACGGTGACCTACATGATCGACGGGACCTTCGAGCACGCCGACTCGAACGGCGGGGGCGGCGTCATCACCAACGGTGATACGCAGTGGATGACGGCCGGCGCCGGGATCCTCCACATCGAGAAGCCGCCGGAATGGCTCGTCGCCAGCGGCGGGCTCTTCCATGGCTTTCAGCTCTGGGTCAACCTGCCCGCCGCCCAGAAGTTCTCGCCGCCGCGCTACCAGGACATCCGGGCAAGCGCGGTCGCGCTCGTCAGCTCGCCGGACGGCGGGGCGCTCGTGCGAGTCATCGCCGGCGAGCTGGCCGGCCACGCCGGCCCCGGTTCCACCTACTCCCCGATGACCCTGATCCACGCGACCCTGAGCCCAGGCGCGCGGTTGTCGCTGCCGTGGCGAGCCGATTACAACGCCCTCGCCTACGTGATGGTCGGCCAGGGGACGGTCGGCGACGCGGGCGCCGCGCGCGGCGGCGGCTCGGGTGGCGGCAACCACGCCTTCGGCGCCGAGGCGATCCCCGTCCAGACCGGCCAGCTGGCCGTCTTCGGCGTCGGTGACGCCATCACGATCTCGGCCCTGCCGATCGGGCGTCAGGAGTCGCGCAGTCCGAACCTCGACGTCCTCATCCTCGGTGGACGCCCGATCGGCGAGCCCGTCGCCTGGATGGGGCCGTTCGTCATGAACACGCGGGCCGAGCTCATGCAGGCCGTGGCCGACTACCACGCCGGGCGACTCGGCGCGATCCCCGCGATCCACGGCGCACCGACCACGCTGCAGGAGCGGTAGGCCCGCGCCCGTAGCGGCGGACGGGCCACTCGTCCGGAGCAGTCGGGCGCGACGGCCCTGCCATCGCGATCCGTTGCCCGTGACGATGGAGGTCCGCCCGAACCGCACCCGAGGATCCATTCGATGAAGGCTGTCGTCGTCTACGAATCGCTGTGGGGCAACACGGAGCAGGTGGCAAAGGCCATCGCCGAGGGCTTCGGGCCCGAGGCATCCGCCTTCTCCACCGCCCAGGTCTCGCCGGCCGAC
>JACQEH010000140.1 GCA_016200675.1 Chloroflexota bacterium
GGCCGACGAGCCCACCGGGAGTCTCGACTCGGCCACCGGCACCGCGATCATGGGCCTCTTCCGGCGCCTCCACGCCTCGGGGCGCACGGTGATCGTGGTGACCCACGACCCGCGGGTCGCCAACCTGGCGGAGCGCCAGATCCACCTCCTCGACGGGCGGATCGTGCTCGATGCGCCGACGGACCAGGTTCGCTCGGGCGCGGCCGTGCCCGTCCCGCTCGTGGTCCCGGCGGCGACCCCACGGGCCCACGACGTCGCCCCGCCGGCTTCCCCGGCGACGTGACATGCCGCTCCTCGAGACGCTTCGAACGGCGCTCGTCGCCACGGCGGCCAACAAGCTCCGGGCCGCCCTGACCATCCTCGGCATCCTCGTGGGGGTGGCCGCGGTCATCGGGATGGTGTCGGTCGGCGAGGGTGCCCAGGCGTCGATCGCGAGCACCCTCCAGGGCCTTGGCACGAACCTCGTCCTGGTCTCGCCCGGAGGGACGTCCGCGGGGCTCGTTCGGGGCGCGGGCGGCGGCGCCACCACCCTCACGCTCGACGACGTCACCGCCCTCGCTGCGGCAGGCGCGGTCCCGGATGCCGCCGCCATCGAGCCGGAGCTGACCGGCCGGGCCCAGGCGATCGTCGGGGGCACGAACACCAACACGACCGTCACCGGGACGACGCCGGCCTACCAGACCGTTCGGAACTGGACGATCGCCAGCGGCTCCTTCTTCACCCAGAGCGACGTCGACGCCCGGGCTGCCGTGGCAGTCATCGGCGCGACGACGGCGGCCGACCTCTTCAACGGCGGGGATGCCGTTGGCCAGTACATCAACCTCAACTTCAGCTCCGGGGGCCGCAACGCCCCGGTCCGGACCGTGCGGCTGCTCGTGGTCGGGGTCTTCGCCTCGAAGGGCACGGCCGGCGGGTTCTTCAACCGGGACGACCAGGTGGTCGTGCCCGTCACGACGGCCGCCCAGCGGATCTTCGGCCGGACGAACGTCAACACGATCGCCATCAGCGCGACCAGCCAGGACACGATGGTCAATGCCCAGGTGGAGGTGACCCAGGTACTGCTCGGAACCCATCACGTCAGCGACCCGACCCAGGCGGACTTCACCGTCCAGACCCAGCAGGAGCTCCTCTCGGCGGCCACGACCGCGACCTCGACGTTCACGGTCCTGCTCGCCGCCATCGGCAGCATCAGCCTCCTCGTGGGAGGGATCGGGATCATGAACATCATGCTCGTGTCCGTGACCGAGCGGACCCGCGAGATCGGCCTCCGCAAGGCGCTCGGGGCACGCCGCTCGGACATCCTCGGCCAGTTCCTCGTCGAGGCGGTCGTCCTCACCACGCTGGGCGGCATCGCCGGGGCGATCGTGGGCATCCTCGTGTCGGTTGCCATCACCAATCTCTCGACCGTCCGGGCGACGGTCACGCCCCTCTCGCTTCTCCTTGCCGTCAGCGTGAGCTCCGCCGTCGGTCTCGTCTTCGGCCTCTACCCGGCCCGCCGGGCCGCCGTGCTGCAGCCGATCGTCGCGCTTCGGAGCGAGTAGGAGACCTCCTGCTCATCCCCGCCCGGGACCCGGGCCCCGCATCCTGGAGACATTGCCATGACCGCCCCGTACGGACAGCCGGAACCCTTTGACCCTTCGACGATCCCGATGACGCCCGTCCGTTCGAAGGCCTCCTCGGGCCGTCGCTTCCTTCCCCTTGCCGGAGCGCTCGTCCATCGCGCTGCTCGAGGCGAACGGCGGTCCACGGGAGGTCATAATGAACGATTCGGCCGGCCCGCTGCAGATTGAGCCCTTCGGCGGCGACATCGCTGGCGAGCAAGGTGGGCTCGGTCTCAGCCGACCAGATGACGATCACCACGGCCGCAGGGGCACAGCGCCTCGTGCTCCTGACCCCGACGACCAAGGTCACGGAGGTCACCTCGACCACGAAGGCCCTGAGCGACATCGCAACCGGCTCCACGGTCACCGTGATCGGCACCGCCAATCCGGATGGCAGCGTCACGGCGACGAACGTCGTCATCGGCAACGTCGGCGTCTTCGGCCGGGGCGCCTTCGGCGGCGGCGGCGATGGAGCGTCTCCCGCCGCGACGAGCGCACCGTGAACACGTTGCGGATGTCGCGCCACAGGTAATCGCGGAGGTCGATAACTCGGTAGCGCCGGATCACTCGGGAATTCAACTTCCGGGCCGCGTGGTTGCGGGTGCAGGTCGTATACTCCGACGGCGAGTTTGTCATCAAGTGCCGAATTCGCCTTGATGTCGGCGCGTCGCCGCGTGTCGTGCCAGCGTGCCCAGGAGGCCAACAATCGTGAAGTTTCGTGACGCAAAGCCTGAGGAACTTGCGCTCAGGTCGCGCAGGCTGCGGGCCCTGACGCCGCGCCAGCTCGCAATCCAGAAACGGGACAATGCGATCCAGAAGTTGTTGAACGAGATCGCCGTCGGACCGATGTCGGCGATCAAGAAGGTCGAGCTCGAGGAAGGCGAGAAACTGGCGACGATTCGCCTGGTCATCGCCCGCCACCTGAAGGCCCACCCCGCCCAGATCCAGATGGGCGTTCGGAGCGGCTCCATCTACCTCAGCCGGACCAAGATCCCCGGCGGTGGCGGAGGTCGACCGCCCAAGAAGGCCTGACGAACCCTGCGCGATGCCGCTCGCGATCGATCAGCCGGCCGCTTCCTCCACGAGGGACATCCCGGCGCCGTGCCGGTAGAAGGGCCGCGGATCCGGAGCGAGCGGCGTGACGCCGGCGATCAGGTCGGCAGCCTTCTCGGCGACCATCATCACCGGCGCATAGATGTTGGCGTTCGTGACGTACGGGAAGACCGAGGCGTCCACGACCCGGATCCCGTCGAGGCCGTGGACCCGCATCGTCAGCGGATCGACCACGCTCATGGCGTCCACGCCCATCCGTGCCGTGCACGACGGATGGAGAGCCGTCTCGCCGTCATGCCCGACCCAGTCGAGGATCTCGGCATCGGTCTCGACCGCCGGTCCGGGTGAGACTTCGCCGCCGTTGAACGGCTCCATTGCCGGCTGATTCAGGATGTGCCGGGCAACCCGGATCGCCTCGACCCACTCCCGGCGGTCCTGCGCGGTCGAGAGGTAGTTGAAGCGGAGGGCCGGATGGACCCGCGGGTCGTCGGACGTGATCTTCAGCGAGCCGCGCGCATCCGAGTACATCGGGCCGACATGGACCTGGTAGCCGTGGCCGCCCGTCGGTGCGCTGCCGTCGTAGCGGATCGCGAGCGGCAGGAAGTGGAACATCAGGTTGGGATACGAGACATCCTCGTTGCCGCGGACGAACCCGCCACCCTCGAAGTGGTTGGTGGCACCTGGGCCGCGCCGCAGGAAGAGCCACTGGAAGCCGATCCACGGCCGTCGCCACGTCTGCAGTGACGGCTGCATCGAGACCGGCTGCCGCGAGCGGTACTGGACATAGACCTCCAGATGGTCCTGGAGGTTCTCGCCGACGCCCGGCACGTCCGCGACCACCGCCACGCCGAGCTCGCCCAGCTCCTTCGCGTTGCCCACGCCCGAGAGCTGGAGGAGCTGCGGCGAGTTGATCGAGCCGCCGCACAGGATCACCTCGCCGGCCGGGATCGTTTCGCTCCCGCCGCCCTGTCGTTCGATCTCGACACCCGTTGCCCGCCGGCCGTCGAAGTGGATGCGGGTCACGAACGTGCTGGTCCGGATCGTGAGGTTCGAGCGCTGCATGACGGGGTGCAGGTAGGCGCGGGCCGCGGAGATGCGACGGCCCCGATGGATGTTTCGGTCGAACGCGGCGAAGCCCTCCTGGCGGTAGCCGTTGACGTCGGCCGTCAGCGGATGGCCGGCCTCCTGGACGGCGTCGAAGAAGGCCCCGAAGAGGGGGTTGGCCGCCGGACCACGCTCCAGGGTCAGCGGGCCGCCGCGGCCGCGCCACGGATCACCGGGTGCCGCCGCGAGGGTGTCCTCCATGCGCCGGAAGTAGGGCAGGCAGTGGGCGAAGTCCCAGGTCGCCATGCCCGGGTCGGCGGCCCAGCGCTCGTAGTCCATCGGGTTGCCCCGCTGGAAGATCATGCCGTTGATGGACGACGAGCCGCCCAGGAGCTTGCCCCGGGCGTGGTAGATCCGGCGGCCGTGCATGGCCGGCTCGGGCTCGGACCGATAGCCCCAGTCGTAGAAGCGGCTGCCGATCGGGA
>JACQEH010000141.1 GCA_016200675.1 Chloroflexota bacterium
ACGATGCCGGCCATCGCCGTGCCGTGGCCATTCGGGTCCGTCGTCCCGGCGGAGCCGTCGAGGATGGATGTCCCTGCCACGAGCTGGCCGGCCAGGTCCGGCTGCGCGGCCTCGACACCGGTGTCGAGGATCGCGACGGTCGCGCTGCCGGCGGGGTTGACGGTGCCCCAGGCCTGGTCCCAGCCGATCTTCGGGAGCGACCACTGGCTCCCGTAGTTCGTGTCAGAGGGGACGGCGCCTGCGTCGCGGGTGGCGTCGGCATCGACGCGTACGACGCTCGGGCTGGCACGCAGTGAGTCGATGCCCGCGACGGCCGTCGACGACGGCAGCGTGATCGACTGGAGGTTGAGGGCCGGGATGGCATCGCCCGCGGTGGCGCCGGCGGCGGTGAGGGCGGCGGCGCGATCGGCGGCGCTCGAGCTCGCGGTGAAGGCAACGATGAAGTGGAGGGCGATGTCGGGGGCGGGGCTCGGTGTCGGGGCGGGCGCCGGCGTGTCAGTCGGGACCGGGGCCGGAGTGTCCGTCGGAGCCGGCGCGGGCGTGTCGGTCGGAACGGGCGCCGGTGTGTCGGTCGGGGCGGGCGCGGGCGTCGGGTCTGGGGTCGCGGCGGGCGCGGTGGCACTGGGGCTCGGATTCGGCGGGGCCACTGGGTCTGCTCCGAGGACCAGCATCGGCGCGAAGAGCGACGCGATGATGAGGAGGACCTGGAACAGGACAAGCGCGCGCACGCGCACCGACGACTGGCGTTGTTCGAACACGACGGTTCAAACCCCCCGACGGATGGCACTCTGCTTCCGGCACGTAGTCACGCGCCGGATGGGCACCGCAGGCCAGGAGCCCAGCCGCCGGACAAACGGAAGAAGATGAATGCGAATTCGTCGGTGGGCACACGACCGAGCGGGTTATTCAGTTGGACCGCGAATGGTACTCCCGGGTGGAAGTGCCACCAGTACCTGCCCTCGATTCGCGGTGCCGAGGTGCACCACCCGCTCTGCACCAGACCCCACGGATCCGCGCGGAACGGTCCTTCGCCGCATCACGCCGGACCTACGTGCGGGGCAGGACCGGTGGGGCGATCAGCCTGGTCGTGAACGCCTCGGCCGGGTCGCCGGCACCGTCAGGCCCGCGGGCCCCCCGAGGACGAAGACGGCGAAGACGAAGACCGACGGGTCGCGCCACCACTCCCCGCCTTCCGTCGATCCCGGCGACGTGTAGGCGGCATCAGCGATGCGAATCCAGGTCTGAGCGGACGCGCCGTCGTCGGCCGTCGCGGTTAGCTGGGCGTAGCCGGGCCCGGGCGCTCCGGCGGCGGGGTTCGATGTCCATCAGGCGTGCAGCGAAGGGATGCGAAGGAGGCCGGACCACCGGCCCGGCCTCCTTCGCGTGAGTCCCCGGCCGGAGGCTCAGGGCTGCTTGTTGATGCGGTCGAGCGGGAAGTTCGTCGGGTCGAGGGCCGGCCCGACGACATTCATGTAGCCGAGGAAGACGTTGGCGTCGCGATCGCGGGTCACGCCCTGACCGTCGGCCAGCATGATGTAGTTGTCGCCACCGGTGTTCATGAAGTCGATGGTCGCCATCGTGTAGGTGGTGCCGTCGTACGGGATCGGCGTGCCGTTGCTGAGCGAGACGCTCGTCACCCGGGACGGCGTGCAGCCGGTCCAGACGAACTTCGAGGCATCGATCGCGCTGGCGGCCACGCACCCGGTCGGGTTCGTGTAGTGGAAGGTGAACTTGAAGCCGGAGATCTGCGGGAACCGGCCCTGGCCGCCCGCCCCGGTCGAGTCGAGGGCGCTGACGCCGTTCTCGAGCATCTGCCAGAGCTGGATGCCAGTCACGGTCCGGGTCACGACGTTGTTGCCGAATGGCAGCACGGTGTAGACGTCGCCCTTCACGAGGTCCAGGGGCGTGCCCGACCCGTAGCCGCCTGAGCAGGTCACGATGGCCGTGTGGGCGCCGTTCCAGTTGGCCCGGTTGAGGGCGGTGTTCACCGGCTGATAGCCGCAGGCGGGGAACTGCGATCGGATCCCGCCGCCGTTCATGTAGCCGAGTTGGGTCCCGTACGTCAACCGCATGCCATCGGCGATGAGGTCGCCCAGCGGCACCTCCTGGCGGCGCTCGATGTTGCCGCCGCGATCGAAGGGCACGGTCGTCGTGCCGATGGTTCCGTCGAGGGCGGCCGCGAGGGCCGTCCGGTACGGGACCAGCATGTCCACGACGGCCTGGTCGCAGAACGTGGCGGTGGCCCCAGTTCCCGTGCACGACGTCTTGTTCGCCCCGAGCGAGCCCGCCGGGCCCGGCACGACGAACGTCGCGCCCTTGCTCAGGACCCCGCCGCCGCGGCCGGGCTGGACGGTGAGCGCCGTCTTTGCATACGAGTTGCCGTAGCTCAGGTTCTCGTGGACGACTTGTTCGCGGCCGTCACGCCATCGGTGACGACCATCGTCCCGAAGTTCCCAGGCGAGACGAGCGTCGGCGCTTCCTCGTTGACGATGCCGATCACGGCGACCTTCGCGCCGCCGACCTTGAAGAAGGCGAACGGATCGACGCCGGTGAGGTTGGAGTCGACATTCGACAGGTTCGCGGCGACGTAACGGAACGGTTCTCCGGGATGCGCGCCGGCCGTGCCGGTGCTCGGAGCGCCGGCGAGGTCGATCATCGACTGGAGGTGAGCGATGCCGCGGTCGAAGTCATGATTGCCGAAGGTGTTGACCTGGATGCCCATGAGCCGCTCGGCCTGGACGGCCGGCGCCTCGTCGAAGAAGCTCGACAGGGGCGGCGACGCCCCGAAGTCGTCACCGGCCGTCAGCGTCAGCGTGGGCTTCGCCAGGCGATCGACCTTCCAGCGTGCCGAGATGTTCCAGGCGCCGCCGGCCGAGCTCGGCGGGTCCACGTTGCCGTGCCAGTCGGAGACGTTGAGGATCTGGATGTCGACCGGCAGTGGCGGTGGCGGCTTGGCCGCCAGTACGCCGGCCGGGATCAGGACTGCCGCCAGGGCCAGGACGGCGATCGGCAGGAAGCCCCGCCAGCGGTGGGCGCGTTCGGGGAGAGGCATGGGCACGCTGTCCTCCACTAGCCGCGACGTCTGGACCGACGTCCCTCCGGGCTGAGCGTCGAACGATAGCGCGATCGACGAGCGCCGTTAGCGACTGCTCGTAACTGCCCACACCTGGGTGGTGCGTCGGGACGCCGGAAGTACATCCGGCCGCGGCAGGCCGGAGCCGCCCGAGATCGCTGCCGAACGGCCGGTCGAACTCGTCGGGTCCGCTGACCTGGCGATCCCCATCGGGCGCGCGAGCGCGCCGGGTTCCCGGAGCCGGGCGCGGGCGCGGCACATCAGGGCGCGGGTCGCGGCATGAGATCGACCGATGTGGGCCGCAACTTCGACCCCGCTCGCACCGCTGGCGGCCAGGAGTAGGGCGGTTCGCTCGACGGACGACAGGCCGGTCAGCGCAAGTCGAAGCTCTGCCTGGCCTTCGCGTCGGAGGGCCACGGCGTCGGGCTGGTCGGGTGTGCCGAGATCCACCAGTCGCGGCGCCATGCGGCGAGCGACCTGCGCTCGGCGGGCCCGGCTGATGACGAGGTTTGAGACCGCCCGGTACAGCCACGCCCTGACGGTGTCTGGATAGCGACCGGCACGAGCCTCCGTGAGCAGCCGGATGAAGGCCTCCTGGGTCACGTCCTCGGCTTGCTCTGGATTTCGCGTCGCCCGAAGCGCGGCGCCGTAGATGCTCGGGGCGTGATCACGATGTGCCTGGGCCACGAATCCGTCGGCGCATGCCGTCCGATGGACGGGAGCGAATGCCGACCCCGCGTCTGCGCAGGCTGGGGCGAGCATCGGCATCATCGGAGGACCGTCGCTTCCGGACCATCGGATTCGGCGTGGTTTGAACCGGCCATGGGTTGGACTCCGGCGGCGGGTGGTTGATGTCGACCACCGTTGCAGGCCATCCCTGCGGTGCGACTACGGCGGGACCGCGGCAGGGAGTCCGGCCATCACCGGATCGCGGATTCCGCCCCCGCAGTTCAGAGACCGAGGCGGGCGAGGCCGGCCTCGGCACGCGCGGAACCCGCGGGCGCGCCCCGAACGGCCTCCCGGAAGGCCGCCGCGGCCGACAGCCGATCGCCGAGAGCCTCGTAGGCCTCGCCGATCGCGATCCGGAGGTCTGTGATCCGGTCGCGCAGGTACCTGCGCTGTTCCTCGACCTCGGCGCTGTCGCCGTAGAAGGGGCAATCGTCCATGTAGTCGCCGCCGGCCAACGCCCTGGCCTCCTCGAGCATCCCCAGGCGTCGTGTCGGATCGTCGCACGACTTCGCCGCGTCCAGACGCTCGAGGAAGACCGCGACGTCGGACCAGACGACGATCGAGGGATCGAGCCGGTAGCGGTCGTTGTGGAAGCGGACCACCTGGCTGGTCCGGCCGTCCCGACGCGGATCCAGGGTCTGGCGCAGCCCGACCATCGTTCGATGGAAGGCCAGGTCGGCCCGCTCGAGGTCGGTGTCGGGCCAGATCAGCTCGAGGACCTCGTCCTTGGCGACGCCTCGCTCACCGCGGTCGAGGAGGAAGGCGAAGAGACCCTGGGCCTGGCGGGTGCCGGCCTTGTCGCCGCCCCAGCGTTCGATGGGCTCCCCTGCCCGCTCGACCCGGAGCGGGCCCAGCGCGTGGACCCGCAGGCCGGCGGGCGCATCGGCGTGCTGGACAAGGGCGGCGTGGAGCGTCGACGCCTTCGACTCGACCGCCGCCCGCTCCGCGGCCAGGCCGGCCAGCTGCTCGACCTGCTCGTCCTCGCGACGACCGGCGCGGAGCGCCGCCGCGACGTACGCCGCGGACATCCGTACCAGGTCCAGGTCCCGGGTGCTCAGGGGGTCGCCTGACGAGGTCGGGCCGATGCGAAGCTCGCCGACGACCTCTCCGTCGGCGACCAGC
Organism: Chloroflexota bacterium; assembly: GCA_016200675.1. GTDB lineage: Bacteria > Chloroflexota > Limnocylindria > Limnocylindrales > CSP1-4 > UBA5189. Next base: position 4,925 of record JACQEH010000141.1, read on the forward strand.
GGGATCGCTTCGATCCAGGTGCTCGCCGCGCCGATTCCCTCCGTGGCGAGGATCGCGCCATCCGCCCGTGCGACCGCCAGGCCCCGGACGTCGAGCACGCCCGCGAGTCGGGCGAGCGCCGGCTGGACGCCGGCCTCGACCGACTGCGCCGTCGGACCGCTCTGGCCCAGCGCCTGGAGGAGTCTCCGCCGAGCGATCGCCCGCGGTCCGCCGCCACCGAGCCGCCTCCGAAGCCGCTGCGTCGCGGGCTCATAGAGGGTCACCGTCACGACGAGGGCCATGGCCGTGAAGAGCGGCAGTTCGACGCCCGTCAAGGCGCGGCTGGCCGCTTCCACGCCCAGGACCAGGCCGATCACGACGAAGCTGCCGAGGCCGCCGAGGAGCGACGTCCTGAAAGCCCGGCCCGCGACGGCCGGCCCGAAGAAGATGCCGGCCGAGAAGACGGCGTATGCAGCAAGGACAACCGCCAAGGCCACGAACGAGACGCCGATCCAGGCATCGAGCCGGCCGACGATCGGCAGGAAGCGCATTCCGCCGCCGATGCCGCCGGTCGCCACGGTCGCCAGTGCGGCACGTACCTGGCGCTGGCGGAGGCTGCCGGCCGCGGCGACCCGAAGGGCCCCGAGGAGCCACCGCGCCGCGATGACAAGTGACACGAGGCGGACCGCGATCCAGACCCAGCCGAAGGCTGCGCCAGGCAGTGGGTCGTCGGTCAGCCGCGGGAGGGTCGTGAGGGTCCCGAGGATCGTCGGGGCGGCAAAGACAAAGTTCGCGACGTAGATCCCGAGGACGATCCCGCGACGCCTCGCGGACGGCAGGCCATCCGACGCGATGACGAGGGAGAAGTGGGCCGTCCCGGCGATGATCACCGCGGCCATCAACTCCTCGACGGCATGACCGACGAGCTGTGCGGCGGCCGCCGTCGACAGGCGTTCGACGATGATGCTGCTGCTCCACGTCGCGATCGCAAGAGAGAGCAGGGCGAAGACGCGGGAGGCGGGTGAGCCGGCCCGCGTCGCCACCGTCAGGCCGAGCCAGGCGCCAAGGACCGCCGCGAGGCTGTGGGCCGCGACCTCGAGCACGACCGGAGTGGTCAGCGTGGGCTCCTTCGGTGCGCGGCACCGACGCCGAATGCGCGTCCGCCAATGGACGCAGGATGGCCCCGAATGTCTCGCCAGCGATTGTGCACTCGATGTTCGGCGAGCAAGCACGATCCGCGCGGATGCGCTCGTGACCCAGTCAGCCGGTCTGGCAGCCCACGGCCCCGCGATCGACGATGCCTCTAGGCCTTGTAGACGTGCCGACCGAGATCCGCTACCCGAGCTTGCAGGGAGTGAAGAGCGTCCCGCCGAACCCGGTCTCGAGGACGGGGTCCGTACGCACGAGCGAGATTCCGCCTGATGTCGGTGTCAGCTTCATGACGACAGGGCCTGTGTCCATGATCTTGCCTTGAGGCACGTCGGCGTAGGTTCCGGTAACGGTGTCGCCAGAAAGCGTGCCGCGGTAGACGTTGGTCCAGTCGGTTCCTCGGGCGGCGGCTGCCTCTCCAAGGCCGCTCATGCCCAGCCACCAGACTTGATCGCCGAGCTGCCGCACGTAGTAGACCCCCTGGTCGTCGCCGGCCCAGGTTCCGGTGAGGTCGATGGGGGACGTTCCGTCCCACGCCAGGGTGCGACTCTTGCAGGTGAACAGGGCGGCGACGGCCTGGGTGGTGGGATTAACCGTAGCGCCGGCCGTCGGGTTCGCCGACGGCGTCGGCGCTGGACCGCAGGCAGCCAAGGCCACCGCGACCATGCCGACCAGAAACATGGTTCGCCGCATCATCTCTCCTCCTTCGATCCACTCTGCGCAGCCCCCGGTTGAGTCTGAGGACCTTAGACGGATGCAGAAACCAGCAGATGACTGGACGTCATCACAGTGCTGTCGTGCACTCGGCCGTGGCCCTTCGACTTGCAGGCCTCGCTCCCGACCAGCGGGCGGCGGCGACAGCCCCACCCGGTCCGGTCCTGTGCGTTGCGCCGGCCGGCTCTGGCAAGACGACGACGCTCGTCGCCCGGATCGCGTGGCTCGTCGACGGTGGGGCCGCTCCCGGGACCATCACGGCGTTGACGTTCAACAAGCGGGCCGCCGAGGAGCTCACGGCAAGGCTGGCCGCAGCGCTGCCCGCCGGGACGGAGCCCGTGCGGGTCCGGACGTTCCACGCGCTCGGGCTCGAGATCCTGCGCGGGGCCGGCGAGCCCGTCAGCCCACTCATCGACCGCGAGACCGCGATCCGCACGATTCTCCCGCTCGCCACCGACGCCGAGATCCGCCGGCTGGACACGGTCTTCTCGCGCTTGAAGCTCGACCTCGATGTCACTGCTGGCGACGTCGCCGCGGACCCGGAGGCCGGGCCGATCGCGCGCGCGTTCGTGGCCTACGAGGCGGCGATCGCCGCCGCCGGGGGCCTCGACTTCGATGACCTCGTCGCCCGCGCGCTGCATCTCCTCGAGGGCCGGCCCGAGGTGCTCGCAGAGTGGCGCGAGCGCTGCACCAACCTTCTCGTTGACGAGGCCCAGGACCCCGACCGGATGCAACTCCGGATGGCCCTCCTGCTGGCGGCGCCGGCCAACCGGATCTTCCTGGTCGGCGACGACGACCAGTCGATCTACGGCTGGCGGCTGGCCGACGTCCGGCGGCTGCTCGGGCTCGCGGAGACGTCGCTGCCCGGGCTGCGACGCGTGGACCTCGAGACGAACTACCGTTGTCCGGAGGTCGTGATCGAGCGTGCGGTCCGCCTCGTCGAGCACAACGAGGAGCGATTCTCGAAGGTCATCCGGGCCCGCCCCGGGGCCGTTGGTCGCCTGGTCCTGGCCCCGACGAGGCTCGATGCGATGGACGGGATCATCGCCGTCCTGCGGTCGTGGCCCGATGACGATGGCACTCGGGCCGTTCTCGCCCGGACGAACCGCGAGCTCCTGCCGGCGGTGGCGGCGTGCCTGGCGCTCGACGTCCCGTTCGCCGCCCGCGACATCGAACTGCCGGTCGAGCACCCGGACCTTGACCGGCTCCTGGATCGCGCGGCGAGCGACCTCGGGCCGGCCGGCCCGCTGCTCGTCCGCCTGTCCCGAGCCGGTGGCGATCCCGAGCTTCGCTCGGCGGTCCTCGCCTGGGCGCCGCCCTTCGGGTCCTTCGAGGAACTCCGCGCGGCCATCGAGTTGACCCGGGCCCGTCTCGATCGCCTGCGACGTGACGACGCGGTGCTGACGCTCGCGACCGCCCACGGCACGAAGGGGCTCGAGTTCGATCACGTGGCGGTCATCGGCCTCGACGAGGGCCGCTTCCCGAGCGCCCGGTCAATCGCCGAAGCGGAGGATCCCGCTCGGGCGCTCGAGGAGGAGCGGCGCCTCGCTTACGTCGCCTGGACGCGCGCCCGGCGCTCCTTGACCCTCGTGTACGACCCCGATGCCCCGTCGGCCTTCCTCCGCGAAGCCTTCGATCCCGGCGAGCTCGGCGCGACGGCGTAGGATCGGTGGGTGGCGCCCGTGCCGGTCCCATGACGCGACTCCCTGCGCTCGGTCCGCGCGGCGAGGGCTGGGTCGCGATCCAGATCATGATCTTCGTCTGGATCGGCGGCGGCGGGCTGTGGCTCCCCGGTTCCGTGTCTGGGGCGGCCCTGGTGGTGGCGGTGGTCGTCGGCTTCGCGCTCATCGCCGCCGGCGGCCTGCTCGCGGTCAGCGCGTCACTCGCCCTCCAGGGGCAAGACGCCCTGACGGCCGTGCCGCGCCCGCGCGACGAGGCCCGACTCGTCGAAGGCGGCGTCTATGGCCTGGTCCGCCACCCGATCTACGGCGGGCTCATCCTCGGCGGCCTAGGCTGGTCCCTGGCACGATCATCGGTCGTCGCGTTCCTGGGGTCAGTGGCACTCCTGGTCTTCTTCGACCTGAAGCGCCGCCGCGAGGAGGCCTGGCTGGAGGAGGGGTTCGCCGGCTATTCCGCGTACAAGGCAAGGACGCGGCGCCTGATCCCCTGGCTGTACTAGCCGCTGGCGGCACGTCGGTCGCGGGATCGCCACGTCAGTCCCGCTAGATGCACCTAGCGACTCAACCTGACGTCGACGGACCCGCATGTGCCGAAAGCATTCGTGGGGAGACTCAATTGTCCATCCTGAGTCGTCCGGCGCATGAAATTGGCGCTCAGGCGCCGAAACGGGTCGCGGTCATTCGCTCCATGCATCAAGGATCGAGTGTGCGACGGGCGCGGCGCGGCCCCCACGGGCGGGCAGACTGAACTGCAAGCAACCCAGCGAACCGCGCGGTAAGCGACGCTTGCGACGATGGTCGGCATGCCAGCCGTCGAACGATCGGTGGATCGCGCAACTCTCCAGATCCGGACCGCGATGGCGGAGATCGGTCGCGAGCTTCGATCCGCCCGCCTCGACGCCGGACTGAGCCAGCGAGCCGTCGCTCGCGCGGTAGGGATGTCCCAGGCGCAACTCTCGAGGCTCGAACGCGGCGCCGGCGCGAACCAGAGCGTCGTGAAGATCTCGCGTGCGTGCGCCGTTGTCGGGCTCGATCTCGGGATCCGGGCCTTCCCGGCAGGGCTCCCGCTTCGTGACGCCGCTCACCTCGCGCTCCAGGCACGGCTCAGGTCCGCCGCCTCGCCCGACTTCAGGTGGAGCAGCGAGGTACCCCTGCCGCTACCCGGTGATCGCCGCGCCTGGGACGCGGTCGGCAGGTGCGCCCGGAACGGCGTCGAGGTGTTCGTCGAGGCGGAAACGCGGCTGCGCGATATCCAGGCCCTTTCGCGCCGGATCGCGCTCAAGAAACGGGACTCGGGCAATCCTCGAGTCATCCTGCTGGTTAGGGAGTCACGACTCAACCGAGCAATCGTTTCGGCCGCCGGCGATTTCCTCCGGGAGTCGTTCCCGATCCCGAGCCGGGCGGCCCTGGCCGCCCTTCGATCCGGGCGGGACCCGGGCGGCGATGCGATCGTCCTCCTCTGACTGCGGGGCAGGCCCCCTCGACGGAGGATGGGCCGCCCGCTCGGATCAGTTGGCGCCCGATGCTCCAGGCCGTGATGCATTCCATGAATGGCCTGGCACGTGATTCGCCGCCGGTTGCGGCGTCTGATGCACCCGGCGATTGAGATTGCACACTCGATGCATCCAGCGGGTCAAACCCGGCCGTTCAGGGCCGCATCGGGTCGGGTTGATCCACCCGGTGCATCATCGGCGGATCCGCGAGCGCGGGGACCGGCCGAGGCTGCGAGCGCAGGGACCCAGCACGGCGAGCGCGGGACCCAGCACGGCGAGCGCGGGACCCAGCACGGCGAGCGCGGGCGCGAGGATTAGCGCGGCCGGCGCGCGGTCCAGCCGAGGCCGCGGGCGCGGCACCCAGCGCGGGACCCAGTCGAGGCCCGGCCGAGACCCAGCCTCGCCGCCGGATGGACGCCCCTCAGCGATCCCGGTGGAGCTCCCAGCGCGAGATCAGCTTGAGCAGCCGATCCACCGCCGCGAGGAACGGCTCGGTGGCCGCCTCGGGCAGGACGTCGCGGATCGAATCCTTCGGACCGAAGGCCGAGCGGCCGGCGCGGGCGGTGGCTCGGAGCGAGGGAATCGGGTCGTCGCGGAAGCGGTCGGGCATCGCCGACAGGTAGCGGATCCAGCGCTGCGAG
>JACQEH010000142.1 GCA_016200675.1 Chloroflexota bacterium
GGTGACGGTGACCCTCCGATCTCACGGATGGCGTCGCGACAACGGCGACTCTGGCTGTGAACAAGTTCGACATCGAGCCAGACCGTCTCCCCATCCTGCCCGACGTAACCCGGAGAAGTCTCCTCGGAGAACGTCGGCTCAAACACCCTTCGGAGGAAGTACACCGTTTGATTCAGGGAGTTGAGGGCGGTTGTTGGTTCGAGATCCGGCCAAATGGCATCCAGGACCTCTTCGCGTGTCGCTGCGAACCGACTCTTGGTGAGTAGGAGACATAGCAAAGCCAAGACCTTCCGACGTATCGAGGACCCGTCGATGACTCGGGAACCGATCTGTATCTGCAACCGGCCCAAGTCCTCAATGTTCGCCGGCGATGCCAGCCGACGAGCAAGACTCCTCCCTGCGGAAGCGGGATAGTGGAGGTTCTGCGACCCGCGTCCGTGTCGCCTGAGGAGTGCGACGTCCTTGGTTTCACCGACTTCGTCGAGAAGGGCTGCCGCTTCCGCCTGGGGCCGATCACGCAGCGTTGCTACTACTCGCCTGAGACTCGGACGCCACCTCTCAGACCGCAGGTGAGCCTCCGCCCGAATCAGGTCGAGAGTGTGGTCGTCCAGCCAGTCCAGCCTTGAGGTCAGGAGATCCGCCGCCATTGATAGCGTCGCGGGGTCGCGCTCGCCCGCCTCTCTCGTCGCCTTTGGAAGTTCGTCTCGATCCTCGACCGCTGCCAATATTCCTGCCACTCGGGCCCAGAGTGCCGCGCCCTGCCTGGTCGCCAGCGCAAGTGCCTGGTGAGCGGGGACGTCGAAGTCAGATCTACCAGCCGCCCACTTGGCAAACCCTAGAGCCAGAAGCCGACGTGACTCAAACGCGGCCCCAGATCGCAGGGTCCCGAGCCTGAGCCGACTCGCCAATCGCTCAGCTAGATCGGTATCGCCGATCGTGATCAAAGCGTGGATCTTTGGGACTATCGCCTGTTCGCCTGCGTCCGTCATTTTCGTGATCGCGTCATCCGCCACCCGTAGTCGTCGCAGCGCGGTGTCGGGGTCGCCGTAAAAGGCTTCGATCTCACCCGCCTCGTACGCGATCTCGACCTGTTGATCGCCTCTCCCACGTTGGTCAGACTCGGCAATCTGCGCGCGCGCGGTGTCGAGGGCGCCGAGATGGGCCAGAGACCACGCGCGAAGGAGTTGAGCGGAGATCAACTCTCCGCCAGCTGAGCTGCTCTGAAGCAGAGCAATGGCGTCGTCAGCGACCTCGCGAGCCGCAGGAGCATCGCCCTGGGCTTTGAGCAGGTACCCGAGGTTCGACAGTCCAACGCCGCGGTAGTGGCTGTGACGTTCCCTGTCGAAACCTTCGATCGCCGACGTGAGGGCGACCCGTGCCTCCTCCAAATCACCCTCCAGGGAGGTTGCATGGACGACTTGGAACGTCTGTGCCAGGCGGGCGACAACACTTCCCGGCTTGCTCCGCCCAATCGATTCGGCAAGCTCTGAAGCGCCGTCAATGTCACCCGTGAGGATCCTCGCCGACATGAGCGTTATCGATGTCGAGTGGCTTGAGGAGTCCTCGGCGAATGCGGCCTCTGCCAGGTCGCGTCCAAGGCTGGCTTGACCCCGCTGCTGCGCGAGTCGGGATAGGACGACGAGGACGTTGGGGTCGGGCCGGTCGGTCGTGGGCAGGGCGGTGACCAGCTCTTCGGCGGCGGCGTAGCCGCCGGTCGCGAGGATCGTGTCAATCGAGGCGGCGAGGACGCGCCGGGCGTCGTCGAGGTCGCCGGCGGCCAGGTAGTGATGTCCGGCGATCCGCCAGTCGGTCGTCTCGGCGGCTGCGGCGACGGCCCGATGGATGGCGATCACGGCGTCGGCCCCGACAGACCGCCGCAGGCGGGCCTGGAGGAAGTCGCGGACGAGAGGGTGGGCCCGGACGTGGTCGCGTGAACCGGGACCGGTCCGGCTGAACAGGCCGAGCAACTCTCCCTCGGTGATCGCACGGCGAGTGGCGTCCGGCGTGGTGCCGGCTGCGACGCTGCCGAGGTGCGGCTCAACGATCTCGAGCAACGACGTCCGCATCAGGAATTGCTGCAGGTCGGAGGCCAGCTCCCCGACCACTTCCTCGGCCAGGTAGTCATAGAGATCGCCTTCGGCGCCGTTCAGGGAACGGACGAAGGCCCGGATCTCGGTCTGGTTGCGATCCCGGATCGCGGCGCGCACCAGCTGCAGCGACGCGACCCAGCCCTCGGTTCGACGCGACAGCTCGGCGACGACTGAGGGCTCCAGGTTCAGCGCATACGTCTCGCGAAAGAGGCGCTCGGTCTCCTCGGGCGCAAATCGGAGGTCGGCGGTCCGAAGCTCGGCCAACTCGCCACGGGCACGAAGCCGCGCCAGTGGGAGGGACGGCGTCGTTCGACCGACCAGGACGATGCTCAACCGCTCGGGCGCGCGCGCCAGGAGCGCGCGGACGATCGCCCGCACTTCCTGTGAGTCGTCGACGAGATGGAAGTCGTCGAGGACGAGGGCCGCCGGCTCCGCCGGCAGGGTGGCGAGCTCGCGGATGAACGTCTCGAGGATGGCGTCCCGCGACGGGTTGGCAGCACTCGCCTCGCGGATGAGCGACTGCGTGGCCGGCGCGAAGTCGGGATCCCTGATCCGGAAGCCGGCGACGAGATGAGCAAGGAACCCGAGCCAGTCGCGGTCACCGCGATCCAGTCGATACCAGCAGACGCGCACGCGGGTTCGCCGGGTGAAGTCGGCCAGGAGCGTCGTCTTGCCGTAGCCGGCCTCGGCCAGGACGAGGACCACCCGGCGATGGATCTTGACCTGGAGCCAGTCGAGCAGGCGATCGCGCGCCAGCGTCTCGTCGCGGAGTGGCGGGGCCTGGACCTTGTCGAGCTGGACGGGGTAGTCGGACACGTGCCCGAGCAGTCCTCCCGAACCCTCCATCGGCGCGACGAACGCCGGTCGACCCGGTCCCACGGGGACCCCGGCGCGAACGGCTGGGCTGCCCATCGGCAGTTCCGGGGCACGGGTCCCGGGGTCGGGCCGCGCGAACGATACGGAGGTGCGGGACGGGGTGTCAATGTCCGGCATGGCCCGCATGGTGGCGAGCGGCGCTCACCGGCCGATTAGCTGCGATGCCCGGGCCGGCCGCCCGCAGCCGGCCTCGACTCGACCTCGACTCGGCCTCGACTCGACCTCGAGCCGGGGAGTCAGCCCTCGTATTCGAAGCCGATCTTGATCTCGACGCGGTACTCCACGATCTCGCCGTCTTCGACCGCAGCGGTCGACTTCACGACCTCGACGGTCTTGATGTTGCGGACCGTCCGCGAGGCGGTCGCGACGGCCTGGCGAGCGGCGTCGCTCCACGAGTTCGGGCTCGTCCCGACCATCTCCCGGATGATGATGACGCCCACGCGAACCTCCTCGGGTCGTGCTGCTGCCTGGTTCGAGGCAGTCTAGGCCGAGCGGTCGTCCGGGAAAGGGTGCGGTCCCCGCGGCCGGGTGTCCTGCCCTCAGGCCGTGCCCGGTTCGAACCGAGACGTGCCCCGGAGGTCAGGCGCCCGCAGGCGCCTGGGCGGGCGCGATGAGCCCGGCCCGCACCTTGTCGAAGCACGAGCTGCAGTACACCGGCCGATCGGACCGTGGCGCGAAGGGCACCTTGGCCTGCTCGCCGCAGACGCCGCAGATCGCGGCGTGATACACGCGGGTCCCAGGATCGCGCGCCTGGCGAGCCGCGGCGCGGCACGTCCCGCAACGCAGAGGCTCGTGGATCAGGCCCTTCTCGGCGAAGAACCGCTGCTCGCCCGCCGAGAAGACGAAGTCGTCACCGCAGTCCTTGCACTGCAGCGGTCGGTCGCTGAACAACGTCGAGAGCCTCCTGCTTGCCCGATCGTCGGCGGCCCGCCGGGCGCGACGCACCGAAGATCGGACAGGGCGTGGCCCTGTCCCGGAGGCGGCTCTGCGCGCGCTCGGCTGGCCGGACGAGATCGCCCGGGTCAACCCTGCAGGCAGGATAGCCAGCGGAATCCCGCCATGCGCACCGAATCCGCACTGGCCCGCGGGACGGAACGCGGAATCCGAGGGCCGTCAGGGCTGCCCGACTCCGCCTCAGGCCTCGGCGTACCGCTGGCCGGCGTAACTCTGGAAGCGCGTCTGGCTCTTCTTGAACCACAGCTGGATGTCGCCGGTCGGGCCGTTGCGATGCTTGGCGAGCTTGACGTTGATGACCTCGCCGTCGGTGTCCGTGTCCTCGCCGGGCTTGTCCTTCTCGCGCCACAGGAAGACGACGAGGTCGGCGTCCTGCTCGATGGCGCCGGACTCGCGGAGGTCGGACAGGCGCGGCTCCTTGGACTCGCGCATCTCCGGCTGGCGCGACAGCTGGGAGAGGGCGATCACCGGAACGGAGAGCTCGCGGGCGAGGGCCTTGAGGCCGCGGGAGATCTCACTGACCTCCTGGACGCGGTTGCTGTCCCGGTTGGTGGTGGTGGCCTGCATGAGCTGGAGGTAGTCGACGATGACGAGATCGAGCCCGGCCTCGGCCTGGAGGCGACGGGCCTTGGTCCGGAGCTCCATCGAGGTGATGTTCGGCGTGTCGTCGATGTAGACGGGTGCCTCGGACAGGTCGTTCATGGCGGGCGCGATGCGGGCGAAGTCCATCTCCTCGAGGAATCCGGTCCGGAGCCGCTTCGAATCGATGTTGGCGACGCTCGAGAGGAGGCGCAGGACGAGCTGTTCCTTGCTCATCTCGAGGCTGAAGACGCCGACGCTCCTGCGCTCGCGGACGGCGGCGAACTCGGCGATGTTGAGGGCGAAGCTCGTCTTGCCGACCGACGGCCTGGCCGCCACGACGATGAGGTCGCTCTTCTGGAAGCCCGTGGTCAGGGCGTCGAGGTCCGGGAACCCTGACGTGATCCCGCTGAGCTCGCCCCGATGGGCGTGCAGGTAGTCGAGGCGGTCGTAGGCCGAGTGAAGGAGGTCCTTGAGCTGGCTGAATCCGACGGTGATCCGCCGGTTGGAGACCTGGAAGAGCTCAGATTCGGCGCGGTCGATGGCTTCCTGGATCTCGGCCGGGTCCTCGTAGCCGATGCCGGCGATCTTGCCGGCCGCGCCGATCAGGTTCCGGAGGACCGCCTTGCGCTCGACGATCCGGGCGTACTGCGCGGCATGGACCGCAGTCGGTGTCTGATTCGAGAGGGTGGAGAGATAGCTGCGACCACCGGTGCCCTCGAGGTCGCACTTGCGCTCGAGGGTCTCGGACACGGTGACGATGTCCACCGGCTCCCGTCGCTCGAAGAGGTCGAGCATGGCCCGGTAGATGGTGCCGTGGGCCTGCCGGTAGAAGTCCTCCGGGCGGAGGAACTCGGCCACCTCGATGATGGTCTCGCGATCGATGAGGATCGCGCCGAGCACGGACTGCTCGGCCTCGAGGCTCTGGGGCGGCAGGCGATCGATCACGGCAGGCTGAATCTCCGTCTGGGAAGTGTCAGCTCCAGTGTCACGGCGGAACGGCGCGCCAACCAGTGGCTTATCCCCGGCTTCGTTTGCAGTGCACCGAATGGCGTGGACGGAGCCTCAACCGCTGTGGATTACCTGTGGATGAGCTGGCCGCGGCGACGTGGCGCCGTCAGGCCAATGGATGAGCTGGCCGCGGCGACGTGGCGCCGTCAGGCCAAGGCGGAGGCGAGCACCTGAGTGAGCGCACCCGCGGTGCGTGAGCGAAGGCGCGGAGCCGACAACGCCGGCATGGCGGATGCCAGGGCGCCGCTAATCAAGCCGCCTGATAACCCCGATCAACTTGCCCTGGATCCGAACGTCCGGGTAGATCTGCGGCGGATACGCCGCGTTCGCCGGCTGGAGTCGAACGTGGTCCTTCTCGCGGAAGAAGGTCTTCAGCGTGACGGCGTTCTCCTCGACCTGGGCGACGACGATGTCACCGTTGCGGGCCGTGTTCTGCGGGCGGATCAGGACGAAGTCCCCATCAGCGATGTGCGCGTCGATCATGGAATCGCCGCGAACCCGGAGGACGTAGGCGTCGCCGCTCGGGGCGAGGATCTCGGGGATGGCCATGGTCTCGCTGGCGTCCTGGTAGGCCTCGATCGGTCCGCCGGCGGCGATCTCGCCGATGATCGGCACGACGTGGGCATCCGCGGCCGTCGACTGCGGCACGAGCTCGCTCGAGAGCCCGAGCGACAGCGCCGCGGTGGGCGTCAGGCGGATCGCCCGCGACTGGGCCGCCCCTCGTTCGAGGTAGCCGTCCTTCTCGAGGATCTGGAGGTAATGGTGGACGGCCGACGTGGAGTTGAGCCCCACGGCGCGCCCGATCTCCCGGACGGATGGCGGAAAGCCCCGTGCGCGGATGGTGCCGGCGATGTGGTTGAGGATCTTCAGCTTGCGGTCGGCGTCATGCCTGGTCATTGGGCCTCCTGGGGCGACTCCGTGCATCATACCGAACGGGCGTTCGATGTCAACTCCCGGCCGGTGGGCGTAGACTCGGCGCCCGCCCGCCGGTTGCGTTCGGTTGCCGACGCACGAGGCCTCACCAGTCGAGGCGCGACCATGCGTGGCTATCCCAGAAACCGGCTCACCGTCCGCCCGGACGACGAGGTCGTCCTGACGCGATCGACCCAATCCCGTGGGTACCGAATCAGCTTTGACGACGCGGGCGCCGGCCCGGCCATCGTCCTGATCCCCGGCGGCACGATGTCGGCAGGCGACTGGCGCGACGCGGGCTACGTTGACCATCTGGTCGGGTCGCACCGGGTCCTGAGCGTCGATCCCGTGGGTCTCGGGCAGAGCGACAAGCCCCACGATCCCGGCGTGTATCGCCTGCCCGACGTCGCAACCGACATCGTGGCGGTCATGGACGCGGCCGGCGTCGATCGAGCTGTCTTGTGGGGCTACTCGTACGGCGCGAGCGTTGCCGGTGCGGTCGCGGTCCAGTACCCCGACCGCGTCAGTGGCGTGATCTTCCACGATGGGTTGCCCGGCGTGCTTGCCGACGACGCCCCCGACCTCGACGCCGAGGCGCTGATGCGGGGCGATTGGTCGAGACTCTGGGACGGGCCGGCCTTCACATTCTCCGCAGCGGACCGCCGCTACGACGAGGCCTTCAACGACCCGCGAGCCATCGGGGCCATGTGGCTCGGCGAGCGGCGATCGGGTTCAACGGCCGATCTCGCCCGAATTTCGGTCCCGACGTTGGTGATGAAAGGACGGAAAGGCGGTGCAGCCGACGTGCCCGAGTCGATCGACGCGCTCGGCGTCGCTGTCGAGTTCCTGTCCGACTGCGATCACCTCGAAGCCTTCTCGCGGGTCGACCTTGTCCTGCCGATCGCCCTTGGGTTCCTGGCTTCACGGGGGCTGTAGCGGCTGGCACTGGTAGACTCCGCTCCCCGCGGGCAGACGGCGCCCCCCGGCGTCGCCCGCGACCGCATCGGCTCGGAGGCGCTCGAACGCGCATGGCAGACCCGGCGAAGAAGAAGGCATCGCGCGGCCGGAGCGGCGGCGGCAGCATCCGCCGTGCCGTCGGCATGCTCGCCCTCATCCCCCTGGCCAACCGCGCGCCGTCGTACAGCCGCCTCCTGTGGGCGCTCGTCATGGACGATCGGACGCCGGCGGCCCGCAAGGCCGTCCTGGGCGGCGCGTTCGGCTACCTGGTTCTCGGCCGCGACCTCATCCCGGACAACGTCCCGATCCTCGGTGGCCTGGACGACTTCGTCGTCGTGGCGCTGGCCCTGGAGGTCTTCATCGACGGCGTCGACGACGCGGTCCTGAACGAGCATCTCGCGGCCCTCGACATCGATCGGGCGGCCTTCGAGGACGACATCAACCGGCTTCGGCGGATCCTTCCGGGACCCGTCCGCCGCACGGCGCGACGCCTCCCCGGCCTGATCCAGGCTTCGGCCGGGGCGTGGCAGCATTCAGGTCTCGGCCCCAGACTTCGGGCCTGGATCACCAGGGAGGAATCGATCGCGTGAAGGTCATCCTGACCAAGGACGTCGCCAAGCTCGGCAAGTCGGGCGAGATGAAGACGGTGGCCGATGGATTCGCCACGAACTTCCTCATCCCCCAGGGCGTCGCGGTGCCGGCGGCCGGCGGCGCCTACCGGGCCTGGCAGCATGACATCGCCTCGCGCGAGGACAAGCGCAAGCGCGAGCGCGAAGAGGCCGAGATCGCCGCGACGCGGATCGGCTCCACGACCCTGACGATGGGCGTCAAGGTCGGCGACGGCGGCAAGCTTTACGGCTCCATCACGGCCAAGGACATCGCCGACGCCCTCGGCCGGCGCGGGATCGAGGTCGATCGCCACAAGATCGAGCTGGACGAGCCGCTCAAGGCCCTTGGCACCTACAAGGTCGCGATCAAGGTCCTGTCGGGTATGACGCCCGAGGTCACGATCGTCGTCGAGCCCAAGGGGTAGCCGGGAGGCGGCCAGCTCCGCGACGCCGGCCGCTGCCGGTCGCCACGACGCGGCGAACGCGCGACGCCAGCGGTTGCACGGTGCGTTGGTCCCAGATCGACATCCCCGGAGTGTTGGGACAGGTTTCAGCGCGTCCGGACGGCTTGCGGGGATCGCGAAGCGTGCTCGACCCGACAATTCGTGCTGAACGGACGACGTCCGGCGTGTCCAGCGGACGAATCGCCGTCGCGGTGGTGGCCTAACACTCCCCCGGTGTCGAGATGGTGCAAATCGGGCCGCGCGGGGCGCGGGGCGCGAGCGCGCAGGTCGCGGGAGGCCGCGCGCTGGGCGCGGGAGGCCGCGCGCTGGGCGCGGGCACGAACGCGTCGGCACGCGCCGCAACGCCGTGCCACGCCGCTGGCACGCGGCGGGACGACAATCGCGGGGTGACGCATCCGCCAGCGCGCACGCTCCTCCACGTCGATCTGGACGCGTTCTTCGCCTCGGTCGAGCAGCGCGACCACCCGGAGCTCCGGGGCAGGCCGGTCGTGGTCGGGATGGGCGGCACGGCCGACCGGGGAGTCGTCAGCGCGGCCTCGTATGAGGCCCGGAAGTTCGGCGTCCACTCGGCGATGCCGATCCGGACCGCGAAGCGCCTCTGTCCCGACTGCATCTTCGTGCCGGTGAACGGCGCCCAGTACCAGCGCGTCAGCCGCGAGGTGATGGCGATCCTCCGCCGCTTCACGCCGCTCGTGGAGCCGGTCTCGATCGACGAGGCGTTCCTCGACGTCACCGCCTCGCGCGAGCTCTTCGGCGACGGCCCGACGATCGCGCGGGCGATCAAGGAGACGGTCCGTCGCGAACTGGAGCTGACCGTGTCGGTCGGCGTCGCGACCACCAAGCTGGTCGCCAAGATCGGTTCCGACCTCCGCAAGCCGGACGGGCTCGTCGTGGTGGCGCCGGGCCAGGAGGCCGCGTTCCTCGACCCCCTGCCCATCTCGCGCCTGTGGGGGGTCGGGCCCCAGACGGCCGCGGCCCTCAAGGACTTCGGGGTGACGACGATCGGCGACCTCGCCCGCATGGATCGGGCATCGCTGGTCCGGCGGTTCGGCAAGCACGGCGCCTCGCTCGTGGATCGCGCCCGCGGGGTCGATCCCGACCCGGTCGACGATCCCGAGGCGGCCAAGTCCATCAGCCACGAGCACACCTTCGACGTCGACACGTCCGATCCCGACGTCCTGGAGCGCACGATGCTGGCGATGGCCGAGGGCGTATCCGGCCGGCTCCGCGATGCCGGGGTGAAGGCCTCGACGGTCACCGTGAAGGTTCGCGACGCGACGTTCCACACGATCACCCGCCAGCGGACCCTGCCGGAGCCGACCGACCTGACCGAGCCCATCTGGCGCGCCGCCCTTGAGCTCGCCCGTCCCGAGATGCGCGGCCGGAAGATCCGCCTCATCGGGGTCGAGACGTCGGGCTTCGGCGAGCGCCAGCAGCTCGGCCTGTTCGAGACGGTCGATCCACGGAAGCGACGGGCGACCGAGGCCGCCGACGAGCTGCGGCGCCGATTCGGTCCGCAAGCGGTAACGCGGGCGAGACTGCTCCGGACCGGCCTGCCGTCGCCGTTCGAGCGCGACTTCGGGACCGCAGCCGAGCGGCGCGGCGAGCATGCCGCCGACCTGGAGCGGAGTGGCCGCAAGCGACGCCCGTCGGCGCCCGAGGTGCCGCCGAACCTCGAGGCCGAGGCCGATCCCGATCCCGATCCCGATCCCGATCCCGATGACCGTCCGGGGCCGAATGTCGAGCCGCCCGACCCGGCGTGACAGGCTAGCTGGCACACCCGGATCGGAAGGTCACGTCATCGGAGCCGGGGCTTGACATCGAACAGGTGTTCGCTCTAGTCTTCGACCATATCGAACGCACGTTCTGCTCGTCCAGTGCCCGGGTCGACGGAGCGCCAAAGCCCGTGAACCGCCCCCGAAGGAGCTACCCGTGGCCATGATCCGAGTAGAGCCGGTCCAGGTGCACGTTCGGGCCGACTGGTTTGACGGCCGGCCCCGCGAGATCACCTGGAACACCCGCCGCGTTCCCGTGACCGAGGTCGTCCGTGTCCGCGAAGAGACGTCCGCCTTCCCGGTCATGGTGGGGCCACGGACCATCTTCGAGGTCGAGACACCCGTCGCCCGCCTCACGCTCTCGTATCGCCACCGCTCGCGCCGATGGTCGATCGAAGGCCTGGACGACGCGGTGCGCGCGGCCTGACGAAGTGTTCTGCTCGTCCGCCATGCCGGCATTGCCGGGTGCGCTCCCTCGCTCATGCACCGCGGGTGCGCTCGCTCGCGTGCTCCCCGGCGCCTTGGACTGACGGCGCGCAGGGCGCCGGTGGGCGAATGGCGACGGCGGCGCCGTGCCTGCGTTGCCGTGCCGCGCGCGCCTACAATCGGCGACGTGCAAGAACCCCAGGCCCGGTTCCGGGATCTGACCCTTGACGCGTTCGTCTCGCGGCTCGCCTCGGCCGAGCCGGTTCCCGGTGGCGGCAGCGCGTCGGCCGTGGCCGCGAGCCTCGCCGCCGGCCTCGTGGCGATGGTCGCCTCGCTCTCCGAGGGGCGGCCGAAGTACGCGATGTACATCGAGGTCCACCGGCGAACGAAGGCCGCCGGCCTCGAGCTCGCCGATCGCCTGCTG
The DNA here is from genome assembly GCA_016200675.1 of Chloroflexota bacterium. Classification (GTDB taxonomy): domain Bacteria; phylum Chloroflexota; class Limnocylindria; order Limnocylindrales; family CSP1-4; genus UBA5189. The sequence goes on from JACQEH010000142.1 coordinate 11,077, forward strand.
CGGATTGCCGACGAGGATGCTGCCTCCTACGCCGCATTCGGCACGGCGATGAAGATGCCCCGCGAAACCGTCGACGAGCAGGCGGCGCGGACCACCGCGATCCAGGCGGCAGCACGCGTCGCCGCCGAGGTCCCGTTGCGCTGTGTCGAGGCGTGCCTCGAGGTCGTCGAGAACGCCGAGCTCCTGGCGGCACGCTGCAACGTCAACGCCTCGTCGGACCTCGACGTGGCTGCGCTGCTTGCCGAGGCGGCGGCCCGCGGCGCGGCCGCGAACGTCCTCGTGAACCTGCCCTCGATCGGCGATCCGGAGTGGGGCGCCGAGGCCACGTCCCGCGTCAACGAGCTCATGGCCCGGATCAGCGCCCTCGCCTCGACGACGCGCGCCGTTGTCGCAAGCGGTGAGCTTCGGGCGCCGATCACCACCCCGACCACCGGAGTCGCCGTTGGCGGCTCCTCGCCCTCCGGAGCTCCCGTCGGCTGATGACCGCATGACGATCCAGGCCGGTGCCCGCCTCCTGGAGGGTGCCCCGATCGCGGACGAGATCCGGGCCGGCGTCGCCCGCGACGTCGCCGCCTTCACCGCCGAGAACGGCCACGCGCCGGCGCTCGCCGTCGTGGTCTGCGGGCGCTCGGCGCCGTCGATGGTCTACCTCGAGCGGATCCTCAAGGCCTGCGCCGGCGTGGGGATCGACGGCCGTCTGGTGGACGTGGCGGGCGACGACGGTGCCGCCCAGGCCGCGGGCCTGGCATCGGCGCTCCGAACGCTGAGCGCCGATGACACCGTCGCCGGGATCATCGTCCAGATGCCGCTCCCCAAGGGGATCGGGATCCGGACCGTCATCGACGCCATCGATCCGGCCAAGGACATCGACGGCATCCACCCGCTCAACGCGGGCCTCCTGCGACTCGGCTTCGAGGGCTTCGTGCCCGCAACCGCCCACGCCGCGCTCGAGATGCTCCAGCGGTCGGGCGCTCCGAGCGAGGGCGCGGAGGCGGTCGTCGTCGGCCGCTCCCCGGTCGTCGGCATGCCCGTCGCCTTCCTGCTCGCCAAGTCGGGCGCGACCACGACCGTCTGCCACTCCAAGACGCGCGACCTCGCCGCCCACACCCGGCGCGCCGACATCGTGGTGGTCGCAGCCGGCCAACCGGGCCTCGTCACGGGGGCCATGTTGAAGCCCGGTGCGGTGGTCATCGACGTCGGCATCAACGTCGTCGACGGCCAGATCGTCGGCGACGTCGACCTCGCCTCGGCTCGCGAAGTGGCCGGCGCCATCACGCCCGTCCCGGGTGGCGTCGGGCCGCTGACCAATGCCCTGCTCCTCGCCCATCTCGTCCGCGCGGCCCAACGGCAGGCCGCCGAGCGTTCCGCTTCCGCCGTCCTAGGAGACGCATGAGCTTCCCGTCCGACCTGGAGATCGCCCGTTCCGTCACGCCCCGCCCCATCCTCGACGTCGCCCGCGACCTGGGTCTGCCCGCCGAATTCGTGGAGCTGCACGGCCCCTATAAGGCGAAGATCCGTCTGGACGCGATCCCGGCGCTCGGCGCTCCGCGCGCGAAGATCGTCGTCGTGAGCTCGGCGAGGGCAAGAGCACCACCACCGTCGGGCTCGGCCAGGGCCTCAATCGGATCGGGCACAGGGCGGCCGTCTGCATTCGCCAACCCAGCCTGGGCCCGGTCTTCGGGATCAAGGGCGGCGCGGCCGGGGGCGGCTACAGCCAGGTCATCCCGATGGAGGACTTCAACCTCCACCTGACCGGGGATGTCCACGCCATCGGTGCCGCCCACAACCTCGGCGCCGCCTTCATCGACAACCACATCCACCACGGCAACCAGCTGGGGATCGACGCCCTGGGTGTCCTCTGGCCGCGGGTCGTGGACATCAGCGACCGTGCCCTGCGCAAGGTGGTCGTGGGTTTGGGTGGCAGCGAGAACGGTTACCCGCGCGAGACCGAATTCGTCATCACCGTCGCCTCGGAGGTCATGGCGGTCCTCGCCCTCGCTCGCGACCTCGCCGATCTTCGTCTGCGCCTGGGCCGCATGGTCCTGGCGACCGCGAGGGACGGGGCCGCGATCACGGCCGACGATCTCAAGGTCGCCGGCTCGATGGCGGTCCTTCTGACCGACGCCATCAAGCCGAACCTCCTCCAGACGCTGGAGGGCGGGCCCGCATTCGTCCACTGCGGCCCGTTCGCGAACATCGCCCACGGCAACAATTCGATCCTCGCCGACCGGATCGCGCTGGCGACGAACGAGATCGTCTGCACCGAGGCGGGCTTCGGGGCCGACATGGGCGCCGAGAAGTTCTTCGACATCAAGTGCCGCGCCTCCGGCATCCGACCGGATGCGGCCGTCGTCGTGGCCACGATCCGGGCCCTCAAGATGCACGGCGGCGTGGGCAGGATCGTGGCCGGCAAGCCCCTGGATCCGGCGCTCCTCCAGGCGAACGTGGACGCGGTCACGCGCGGGGCGGAGAACCTGGCCAAGCAGATTGAGAACGTCCGGATCTTCAACGTCCCGGTCGTCGTGGCGATCAACGCCTTCCCCACCGACACGCCGGGGGAGATCGAGGCCGTCCGGCAGGTGGCGCTCGCCGCCGGCGCCAGGGCCGCGGTGGTCGCCAACCACTGGGCCGAGGGCGGTGCCGGGGCCACCGACCTGGCGAAGGCCGTCTGGGACGCTGCCGAAGAGGGAGCACCGAATTTCCAGCTGCTCTACCCGGACGAGGCGCCCCTGATGGACAAGATCGAGGCGATCGCCACGAAGATCTACGGGGCCGACGGGGTCGACTACCTGCCCGCCGCTCGCAGGCAGCTCGCCCAGTACGAGACGCTGGGGTTTGGCCACCTACCCATCTGCATGGCCAAGACGCAGTACTCGTTGAGCGCCGACGCGTCGCTGAAGGGCCGCCCATCGGGGTTCCGGGTGCCCATCCGCGAGGTCCGGCTGTCGGCCGGTGCCGGCTTCGTGACCCCGCTCGCGGGCGAGATGCGGACGATGCCCGGCCTGCCCTCGCGGCCGGGCGGCGAGAACATCGACATCGACGCCGCCGGCGAGATCCTCGGGCTCTTCTAGGTGACCACGCGGATCGAGTGGGTCGCCGGCCAGTGCCGGCTCCTGGCGACGATCGCGGACGAGTTCGACCGGACGAGGCCGTTCCAGGGGCTGACCATCGGGACCGGGATCCACCTGGAGCCCAAGACGGTCGCGATGCTCCTCACCCTGCGGCGGGGCGGGGCGCGCGTGCTCTCGACCGGCAACCTCAACACGACGCAGCCGGAATCCGTGGCCTACCTCAATGCCCACGGCGTCGAGGCGATCGGGGAGCCGACCCAGCACGAATCCGTCCGCAACGAGTACATCGACGAGATCCTGACCGCCGAGCCGGACCTCCTCCTCGACAACGGCGGCGACATGTTCGCCCGCTGGCTCGAGCGGCCGTACGCGAAGCTCCGCGGCGGTACCGAGGAGACGACCAGCGGCCGCATCCGCCTGGCGCCCCTTCGTGATCGACTGAACCTCCCGATCCTCGTCATCAACGACAGCCCCATCAAGCAGTTCGCCGAGAACCGCCATGCGGTCGGGCAGAGCACGGTCGAGTCGTTCCTGCGGATCACGAACAAGGCCACCAACGGGCGGCGGGTGGTCGTCTTCGGCTATGGCGGCGTCGGCAAGGGCGTCGCCCTCAGCTTCCAGCGCGCGCACGCGCAGGTGAGCGTGATCGAGGTCGACCCGGTCCTCCGCCTGGAAGCCATGTGGGACGGCTTCACGGTCCCGGACCGCGACGAGGCGCTCAGCGTCGCCGATATCGTGATCACGGTGACCGCGGCCCGCGATGTCGTGACCGCGCGGGATCTGGCCATCCTCCCCGACGGGGCCATCCTCATCAACGCCGGCCATCTGCCGGTCGAGATCGACGTCGCTGGCATGGCCGCCGACGCCTCCGTGGCGTCCTGCGGGCCGACGGACGCGGGGATCTCGACGTTCCGGATGCGCGATGGCCGGTCGATCCATCTCCTGACGGACGGCCACATGGTCAACCTCGCCGGGCCGCGGCCGCTCGGCAACTCCATCGAGTCGATGGATCTGGGGTTCAGCCTCCAGGCGCGCTGCCTCGAGGCGGTCGCGAAGGGCGAGGTGGGCCGGGACTCCTGCGTGGTCCCGGTCCCGCGGCGGATCGACGAGTGGGTCGCCGCGACCTACGTGGAGCTGGCCCGGGTCCGTCCGATGCGGGCCGCGCCGAGCGCGTCCTCGCCGGGCGCGTCCTAGCCGGGCGAGTGCTAGCCGAGCCAGCCCGCGGCAACCGCGAGGCAGAGCGCGACAACGAGCCCGCCCAGGATCCCCAGGACGCCGGCTCCCCAGGCCATCGGATCGAGCGGCCCGAGGACCTCGGCGCCGTGGGCGTGGTCGTCGTGGCCGTGACCCTCGCCGTGGTCCCCGGCCCCGTGCGGGCCGGCCACCGCATCCGAGGCGTGGGCGCTGCTGCTCGTGGAACTCATCCGGGCGGATACCTCCGCCGTCGATGCTACACGGCGGGCGACCGCTAGACTCCGAGAATGCCCCCCGCGGAGCCGCCCACGCCGATTGATGCGAGCCTGGCGGCCAGCCTGCGCGGGCTCGATCGGAACGGGCGCCTCCTCTTCACCACGCGCGTCCTCCGGATGTTCGGCTACGGCTTCCTGGCCGTCGTCCTGGTCCTGTACCTCGCCGCGATCGGGCTCGACAGCCTGACGATCGGGATCGTGCTGACCCTCACCCTCGTCGGCGACACGTTGATCTCGCTCTGGCTCACCACCCGAGCCGATCGGTTCGGCCGGCGACGGGTCCTCATCGCCGGGTCACTCCTCATGGTCGGCGCCGGCGTGGTGTTCTCCCTGACCAGTTGGGTGCCGCTCCTGATCCTTGCCGCCACGATCGGCGTCATCAGCCCCACGGGCAATGAGGTCGGTCCGTTCCTCGCCGTGGAGCAGGCGGCACTCAGCGAATCCATCCACGACGCGCGCCGGACGCCGACGTTCGCCTGGTACAACCTCGCGGGCTACGTGGCGACGGCGGTCGGGGCCCTCTCTGCGGGTCTCGTCAGCCAGGCCCTGCTCGGCACGGGGGTCGCCCGCGTCGACGCCTACCGGGCCATCGTGATCGCCTACGCCCTGGTCGGGCTGGTCATGGCCGTCGTCTTCGCGAGGGTCGGCGAGGCGGTCGAGTCGCGATCCGGACCGGCTGCCGACGACGGGATCAGGCGCCGCCTGGGCCTGGGGCGGTCGAAGGGGATCGTCGCCCGGCTGTCGGTGCTGTTCGCCCTCGACAGCTTCGGGGGCGGGTTCGTCCCGCAGAGCCTGATGGCCTACTGGTTCCACCTCAAGTTCGGGGTCGAGCCGGCCGTCCTTGGCGGCATCTTCTTCGGCGCCAACCTGCTGGCCGCGGTCTCGTCCCTGTCGGCCTCGCGGATCGCCTCCCGGATCGGGCTCGTCAACACGATGGTCTTCACCCATCTCCCGTCGAACGTGCTGCTGATCCTCGTGCCGCTGATGCCGAACGTCCAGCTGGCGATCCTCGTCCTGCTCCTGCGCTACAGCCTGAGCCAGATGGACGTGCCGACCCGCCAGTCGTACGTCATGGCGGTGGTGGATCCAGACGAGCGGTCCGCGGCGGCCGGCGTGACGGGAATCGCCCGGACCACTGGCGCGTCCATCTCGCCGGCCCTGTCAGCGCCGCTCGTGGCCAGCGCCGGGTTCGCGTCCCTGCCGTTCTTTCTTGCCGGCGTCCTGAAGATCGTCTACGACCTCGCCCTGTGGCGCGCCTTCAGCGCACGGCCGGCGCCCGAGGAGCTGGCGCGCAGCGGCGGTCGCAGAACCGCAGGCCGCTGAGCTCCAAGTCCTCGAGCTCGACGTCGCGGAGCTTCAGACCGCCCCTCGGCGCGGCCGTCCCGGCATCCCGAGACGCCACCAGACGAACAGGACCACGAGGCCGACGACGGCGACCGCAATGGCCGAGTCGAACGGCTGCAGCGCATGCCGGATATCGACCCAGTTGGCGCCCAGCTGGCGGCCCGCGAACACGAGCAGGATCGACCACGGGATCGCGCCGAGGGTCGAGAAAAGGATGAACGTCCGGAGCGGCATCCGGGCGACGCCGGCAGGGAACGAGATGAACGTCCGGACGATCGGCAGGAGGCGGCTGAAGAACGCCGTGGCCGGCCCGTACTTCTCGAAGAAGCGCTCCGCGAGCTCGATCTCGTGGGGGCGGATGAGCAGGAACCGGCCCCATCGCTCCAGGAACGGGCGGCCGCCCCATGCCCCGATCGTATAGCCGACCAGCGAGCCAAGGGTGTTCCCGATCGTGGCCACGGCCACCACGATCCAGAAGTTCCAGCCGGCATGGGTGAGCGGCTCGATGGCGGTCCCGTCGCCGACCAGGAAGCCGGCGTAGGGCAGGACCAGCTCCGAGGGGAGCGGGATCATCGCCGACTCGATGGCCATCGCCACCATCACGCCCACGTACCCGACCGCCCCGTACAGCGAGCTCAGGAACGGAATGACGATCTGGTCGATGAACGCGAGCACGGGGCTCCTCGGCGGGTAGGCGGGTCGGGGGGACGGGGCGGGGAAGGGACGGCGGGCAGCATAGCCGACTATCCTGCCCGGGTGACCGATCCCCACTTCAACCCGCGGCGTGGGGCCTCGCCCGGAGACAGCTCGCAGGTCGTGCTCACGGGGGCGGACCTCACCGTCGCCGACGTTGAGGCGGTTGCCCGTCATGACGCCCCCGTGGCCCTCGACGTCCACGCCCGGGAGCGGATGCAGGAGGCCCGCGACGTCATCGAGCGCCTCGTCGCCGAGGGCGCGGTCGTCTACGGCGTGACCACCGGCTTCGGTGCCCTGGCCGACCGGTCCATCGCCCCGGCGGACGTCGAGCGGCTGCAGGCGAACGTCCTCGTCAGCCACGCGGCCGGCGTCGGCGAGCCGCTGCCGCGGGATGTCGTGCGGGCGATGCTCCTGCTGCGCGCCAACACGTTCGCCCTCGGGCACTCCGGCGTGCGCCTGGCGATCGTTGACCGACTCCTCGACTTCCTGCGCCTTGGCATCCATCCGGTCGTGCCGGCCCAGGGGTCCGTCGGCGCGTCGGGGGACCTGGCGCCGCTCGCCCACCTCGCCCTGCCGCTCATCGGTCGCGGCCGGGTCGAGTTCAATGGCAGCGAGGTGCCCACGATGGCCGCCCTCCGCGAAGCCGGCCTCGAGCCCCTGACGCTCGGCCCGAAGGAGGGGATCGCACTCCTCAACGGCACCCAGCTGATGTCGGCGCTCGGGGCCCTGCTCCTGGCGGATGCAGATCGGCTGGCCCGGACCGCCAGCACGATCGCGGCGATGACTGTCGAGGCGATGCTCGGCACCGATGTCGCCTTCTCGGCTGCCTACCAGCTCGCCCGCCCCCACCCGGGCCAGGTGGAGGTCGCGGCCGAGCTCCGCGGGCTCCTTCGTGAGTCCGGCCTGCAGTCGGCCCACCACGGCTCCCACCACAAGGTCCAGGATCCCTACTCGCTGCGCTGCATTCCCCAGGTCCACGGCGCGGTTCGTGACGCCCTCGATCACCTGCGCCGGGTGCTGGACGTCGAGCTCAACTCGGCGACCGACAATCCGCTCGTCTTTCCGGGCGGCGGCGTGGCCGATCCGTCGGCCCTGGCCACCGGCGGTGGTCTCGTGATCTCGGGCGGCAACTTCCACGGCGAGCCGATCGCGCTGGCCCTCGACTTCGCCAAGATCGCGGTCGCCGAGCTCGGCTCGATCAGCGAGCGACGGACGGCGCTCCTCCTGGACCCCCACCTCAACGGTGGCCTGCCGGCCTTCCTGGCGCCCGCGTCAGGGCTCGATTCCGGGCTGATGATCCTGCAGTACACCGCCGCGGCCCTGGTCTCCGAGAACAAGGTCCTCGCCCATCCGGCGAGCGTCGACTCGATCCCCACGAGCGCCAACCAGGAGGACCACGTGTCGATGGGGCCGATCGCCGGCCGCCAGGCCCGGACGATGCTCGCCCACGTCGAGCAGGTCCTGGCGATCGAGGCGATCTGCGCCGCCCAGGCGCTCGACCTCCGCCTCGCCGGCCACCCCGGGGTGAAGCCGGGCGCCGGAGTCGCCGCGGCCCAGGCGCTCGTCCGGGCGGTCGTCCCGCATCTCGACGGGGATCGCGAGCCCGGCCCCGACCTTGCGGCCGCCACCGCCCTCGTCCGCAGCGGCGCCCTCGGCGGGATCGCCAGTCCGGCCGGCCCGAGCCCGTCCGTCGAGCCGCGGACCTAGCCGGTCGATGGCCGAGGTGCGGATCCTGGACATCCGGGACGGCGAGGGCTTCGCGAGGATCCCGCCCTGTGCTGACCCGGGCTTCGACCATCGGAGCTGCGACTACTGGGAGGACGCGGACCGCGGGTCGAAGGCCGCCCGCCTGTCGTGGTGGGATCCGTCCGCCGCACCGGCGCCTGCGCCGAAGCCTGCCGCCGCCAATCCCTTCGCCCCGGCGGGCGGCCCGGCGTTCAACCCCTTTGCCAAGGGCAGCCGGGGACCGTCGCGCAATCCGTTCGCGGACGACGACTCGGACGCGGAGGTCGAGAACCCGTTCGCGCCTCATCGCGACCGGGGCCCGGTCATCGGCGCGGACCAGCCGCGGAAGCTGCAGCTGCTGGGGCGCGGGCTGGCGATCTTCGGCACGTACGCCAAGGTCCTCGAGGTCGACGGCCGGCCGGCGGTCTACGCCCAGTTCGGTCCGCTGTCCGCCTACCCGCGGGCGCAGCGCGTGCGGGAGCTCTATCCGCGGCTCCCCCAGACGCCGCTCCCGGCCGTGATCACCTGCATCGCCGCGACGCCCGAGGCGCGGGGGGCCGGCCATGCCCGCGCCCTCGTCGCGGCGATCTGCGAGGACCTGGCCGGGCGCGGCTTCGCCGCCGTGGAGGCGTACCCGGATCCCGGCGCGCGGGAGGACGCGACGAGTGCCGCGACGGCCGCCTTCTGGCTTGCCTGCGGGTTCGGGGCAGCCATCGACGACGAGCGCTACCCAGTCATGCGGCGCGAGCTGTGAGGGGCGAGGGACCGCCGCCAGCCCGCCGCCTGGGGTGGGCGTTGCCGATCCTCGTCGTCATCGGCGCCGCCTGCTCGCCGGGCACAAGCTCGTCTCCCCCATCGGCGCTCCCCAGCGTGACGCCCGTGGCCACCATCGGGGCCCCGCCCGCCGCGAGCCCCACGCCGGCCCTGACTTCCGCCGTCGCGCTGGACCCCGCCCTGCTCGCGGTCCTTCCGCCGAGCGTGGCTGGCTTCGCGATAGCCGAGAGCGCCGAAGCTGAGGCCGCCGCCCGGGCAGATCCCCAGCTGGCGGTCGTCGGGTCGGCGATGGTCGCCGGCATCGCCGTCGACGCCGCGAGCGGGGAGTTCGTCTATGCCGTCGTGGTCCGGCTGCGGCCTGGCGCCATGAGCGACGGCGTCTTCCGTGGCTGGCGGGACTCGTACGACGAAGGCGCGTGCTCCCAGGCGAACGGCGTCGCCGGCAACGCCCAGACGGAGATCGACGGTCGGACCGTCTACATCGGCACGTGCGCCGGCGGGGTCCGGACCTACCACGTCTGGATCGAGGACAAGGGGCTGCTCGTGTCCGCGTCCGCCGTCGGGGATCGTCGCTTCGGCGAGCTGCTGATGAACGCCCTCCGCGTTCCGTAGGATCCGCTGCATGAACGATCCGATCGCGCACGGCCCCCGCCGCGTCCGCGCCCCGCGGGGCAGCGAGCTCTCCTGCCGCGGCTGGCAGCAGGAGGCCGTCCTCCGGATGCTCATGAACAACCTGGACCCGGAGGTCGCCGAAGACCCGGACCACCTGGTCGTCTACGGCGGGACCGGGCGGGCGGCCCGGAGCTGGGCCGCCTTCGACGCCATCGTCCGGGAGCTCAGGGCCCTCGACGATGACGAGACGCTCCTCGTCCAGAGCGGCAAGCCGGTCGGCGTCCTCCGGACCCACGAATGGGCGCCGCGCGTGCTCATCGCCAACTCCAACCTCGTCGGGAAGTGGGCGACCTGGGACGTCTTCCGGGACCTCGAGCGGCGGGGCCTGATGATGTACGGCCAAATGACCGCCGGGTCGTGGATCTACATCGGGACCCAGGGGATCCTCCAGGGGACCTACGAGACCTTCGCCGAGCTGGCCCGCCAGCATTTCGGCGGGACGCTTCGGGGGCGCGTCGTCCTGACTGCGGGCCTCGGCGGCATGGGCGGCGCCCAGCCCCTGTCGGTGACGATGAACGAGGGTGTCTGCCTCGCCATCGAGGTCGACGAGCACCGGGCCCGGCGGCGTCTGGAAATCGGGTACGTGGACGCGCTGACGCATGATCCCGTCGAGGCGCTGGCGACGGCGCGCGGGTGGGCCGCCGACGGGGTGGCAAAGTCGATGGCGCTCGTCGGCAATGCCGCCGAGATCGAGCCGGCCTGGGCGCAGGCGGGGGAGCGCTTCGACGTCGTCACCGACCAGACATCGGCACACGATGCACTCGGGGGCTACGTGCCGGCCGAGGTCTCCCTCGCCGACGCCCTCGTCCTCCGTGCGTCCCAACCCGCCGAGTACGTCCACCGCTCCATCCGGGCGATGGCCGACCACGTTCGGGCCATGCTCGCGTTCCAGGACGCCGGGGCCGTCGTGTTCGACTACGGCAACAACCTCCGGGCCCAGGCGGCCGAGGGCGGCGTCGCGAACGCCTTCGACTATCCGGGCTTCGTGCCCGCCTTCATCCGGCCCCAGTTCTGCGAGGGCCGGGGGCCGTTCCGCTGGGCTGCGCTCAGCGGTGACCCCGCCGATATCCTGCGAACGGACCGGACGATCCTCGAGCTCGTCCCCCGTGACGCCGGCCTTCGACGCTGGATCGAGATGGCCGAGGAGCGCGTGCCATTTCAGGGGCTGCCCGCGCGCATCTGCTGGCTCGGCTATGGCGAGCGGGCGAAGGCGGGGCTCGCCTTCAACGAGCTCGTCCGAACCGGCGAGGTCTCGGCCCCGATCGTGATCGGGCGGGATCACCTCGACTCCGGGTCCGTGGCATCACCGAATCGCGAGACCGAGGCGATGAAAGACGGGACGGATGCCGTGGCCGACTGGCCGCTCCTGAACGCCCTCGTGAACACCGCGGCCGGCGCGACGTGGGTGTCGATCCACCACGGTGGTGGGACCGGGATCGGGTATTCACAGCATGCCGGCATGGTGGTCGTGGCCGACGGGACCGAGCTCGCCGCCCGGAAGCTGGAACGGGTCCTAGCGACGGACCCGGCGATGGGCGT
>JACQEH010000143.1 GCA_016200675.1 Chloroflexota bacterium
ACACCCCGTGAGCGGATGCCATCGAAGTCCTCAGCGGTTGCGACCGGACGGACATCGGCCATGACAAGACTCTAAGGCGAAGGCTTGACGATTGGGAGGGCTCCCGCAGCGCTACAAATACACACAACAATACACTTAATCCTGTTGAATGCGCGGCCCTCGACGCCTACCCTTGGGCGGTGAGTCGGATTGGCTTGGGCGCGGCGCGGATTCGCGACCGATCACGCCCTGAACTCCAGGCACCGCACGTGTGGCCCTCGGCCACCAGCGACGCCCAGGGGTTGCGGGCGGGCGGTAGGCTGCGCGGCGGCTTCGACCTTGCTCCCTTGAATCTCGATCTCATGGCCGAGTCCGAGCGGGAAGCGACGCTCGAGAACCTCGCCGCGCTGTACGACTCGATCCCGGGACCCTTCCAGCTCCTGTCGGTTCCGACCGACCGCAGCTCGGTCGAGCATCTCGACGCGATCCGGTCGGCCGTCGACGCGTTCGGTGAGCGGGTCTTCCGACCGTACGCCGCCAACTACCACGAGATCTCAACCGCGCCGTCGCGGCCACCACGACGGACCGTCCTGCTCGTCGACGCAGCGGCCGAGTCTGAGCTTGCCCGGTCCGTCGACCTCATCCGGCGCGTCGCCGAGGAGCGCGGATTCGCCGTCCGCCGGCGCGACGGCGCGGCGATCGGTGCCCTCTGGGCCGGCGTCGCGCGAGCCGGCGCGAGCTACCGGATCCGCGCGGGTTACGCCGAGGGGTCCGACCTCGTCGCCGCTCTCCACTTCGGCCGGCGCTGGCCTGGCGAGATCGCACCGGGCTGGCTCGCCGGACTGCTCGCCGTCGACGGCCTCGCGGCAGTTTCGGTGCGCGTCCGACCGTTGAACCGCGCCGAGGCGATGGCGTTCATGACGACCCGCCTCAGGGTCGTCCGCGCGAGCGATCGTCTCGCGGCAGAGCGGGGCGAGGTCGCGGACGTCGAGCGGGAACGGCTCGACGCGACGGCCGTCGCCGCCCGTCGATCGGTGGCCGCCGGCGCCGGGCGGATTTACTTCGTCGACACCGTCCTTCTACTGGAGGCACCCGACCGCGCCGTCCTGTCCGAGCGGCTCGAGACTCTCCGCCTGGAGGCCCGGAGCCGGGGCGTCGAGGTCGAGCCGGCGACCCTTCGAATTGCCGAGGCTTGGGCATCCGCACTGCCGGGTCCCGCATCGGGTCCGATCTGCGAGCGAAACCTCGACAGCGCGAGCCTCGCCGCCTCTTTGCTGCACTCGGCATCTGACCTCTACGAGCCGACCGGTCACCTGTACGGTCGGTCGCGGACGACCGGCGCGCCGATCTTGCTCGACCGGTTCGCCCACGAGAGCCATAACGCGATCGTCCTGGGGCAGACCGGCAAGGGCAAGACGATGTTCACGGGGGCCGAGATGGCTCGCTGCTTCATGCGCGGCATCCGCGTCCTCGGCGTCGATCCGCTGGGCGACTATCGGCGGCTCGTCGACACGCTTGGGGGCACGTACGTCGAGCTCGGCGCCGGCGCTGGCATCAACCCGTTCGCCCTCGGCGAGACGCGGACTGAGTCGGCCTTCGTCGGCAAGCTCGCCCTCGTGGGTCGGCTGCTCGCCGGGCTCGTCGAACAGCTTGCCGATCTCCGCGGCGGGCAGGCGCTCGCGCAGCGCCTCGAGCGATGGGCGACGGGCTCGCTCGCCTCGATCTTCACCGCAGACGAGGCGCTGCAACCTGACGCCCGGCTGCTCGTCGTTGGCCTCGACGCGATCAGCGCCCCCGACGTCCGGGCGGTCGCGCAGCTCGCCGCGTTGTCGGTCCTGTGGGACGCGATCCGGCGCGACAAGGAGCGCAAGCTCGTCGTCATCGACGAGGCCTGGAAGGTCATGCGCCAGCCTTCGGGCGCCGAGTTCGTGGAAGAGCTCGCGCGCTCGGCCCGCCACTACCACGCCGGCCTCCAGCTCTCGACCCAGGACATCGCCGAGTTCCTGCGCTCCGACTTCGGCGAGGCGGTCGTCAAGCAGTGCGACATCCGAGTCCTCCTCGGCCAGACGCCCGAGGGCGTCGACGCGCTCGGGCGCTACTTCGATCTCACCGCGGCCGAACGGCGATCGCTGCTCCATGCCCGGCCGGGTGAGGGCCTCCTGTTCGTCGGGCAGAGCCACGTCGGGTTTGAGGCCAAGGTCTCCAAGCGCGAGTACGAGTGGCTGACGACCCGTCCAGCCGACCTTCTCGGCCAGTCCCATTCGAGGTACGACGCACCGAATAGCACGTGAGGCGGGCCGGGTGCGGCTGTGCGGCGACCGGCTGCGCGGTCCCCCTCGTCTGCATCCTCATCCTGTTCGGCGCGGTCGGGATCCTCACCGGCCGTTGGGCGGCCCTCGCCGCCGTCGACGTCCCCGACGCGCCACCTGCCGTTGCCGACATCCCGGCGGCGTACCTCGTCCTGTATCGCGACGCGGCCGCCCGGTTCGGGCTTGACTGGCCGGTCCTGGCGGCGGTCGGCAAGGTCGAGACGAACCACGGCCGGAACCGCAACGGCTGCGATCCGAACTCCGCGGGCGCCCGTGGGCCAATGCAGTTCCTCGAACCCACGTTCGTCCACGCGGCGAAGCTCGCTGGGCTCACCGACCCCGACATCTGCGATCCCGCCGACGCGATCCTGGCCGCTGCGGCGTACCTCAAATCCAACGGCGCGCCGGCCGACTGGCAGCGCGCCCTCTTCCGCTACAACCCAGCCGACTGGTACCCGCCGCTCGTCATGGGCTGGGCCGAGCGGTACGGCTATGGCGCCCGTCTCGTCTGGCCGGTCGAGGGCGGCTGGATCAGCCAGGGCTTTGGGCCGACCTCGTTCGCCCTCGAGCCAGCCCGATGCTTCGAGGGCAAGTGCTACCCGCACTTCCACGACGGGATCGATATCGCGGCGCCCATCGGCACGCCGGTCCGGGCGGTCGCAGCGGGCCGGGTGACGATCGCCGGACGGATGAGCGACGGCGGGGTCGTGGTCCAGATCGAGCACGCCCCAGATGTCTTCTCCGGGTATGGCCATCTCCAGCCCGACCTCCGCGTTCGCGTCGGCCAGTCAGTCTCGGCCGGCGACCCCATCGGCTCGATCGGCATGACCGGCAACACGACCGGCCCGCACCTGCACTTCGAGATCTACGCCTCGGGCGAACCGGTTGACCCGCTGCTCGTCCTGCCACCCATGCCGTGAGAGGAGCCCGGTCATGGCTGACGCGTCGCTCGGTCCGATCTTCGAGATCTTCAACCTGCTTGCGATCGTCGGCGGTGGCGCGCTCGTCGCCAGTGGGGCAATCGCCGCCGCGCCCCGATTCGCTGGGCTCCTTCGCCAGCGCAGCTATGACCGGGTGGCCGGGAGCGAGCGCCGACGATGGGTCCTGCGTCTCGACCCGGGTGACGCGCGCGATCAGGATGCTGGCGCGAGGTTCGTGGCCGCGCTCCATCCGGGCGGCCGTCGCGGAGTGTCACGCTGGGCGAGAGGCTGGCCGCAGCTCACCCTCGCCGTGGCATGGTCCGGCCGTCGAGCCGCCTGGGAGATCGAGGCCCCGAGACAGCTGGCCCGTCTGGTCGAGACCGCCATCGCCGCGGCATTTCCGGGTGCCGAGGTCGAGGAGACGGAGCCGCGAGGCGACCGTCCCCACGGCCTGCGGCTCGGAGTCCGCGGGGCGGGTCCTTC